>RFRA01000149.1 GCA_009924725.1 Actinomycetota bacterium | reverse complement strand
CTACTAACAATTAATGGTGTTGCTGCCGGCTTGCGAAATACGGGCTGAAAATCAGCTATTAAAAGCTGACTGAGTACGCTCTAGACCTTGCGTAATTAGTGATTCCACGCAATCAGCGCCGCGCAAAATAAAGTCCGGCAATTCTTTCTTTTCAGCCGAGGCAAACTGCTTCAAAACAAAATCGCCTGGGTCTTGTTGGCCAGGTGGGCGACCAATACCTAAGCGAACACGTAAATACTCGGCACTTCCGAACGATGAAGTAAGTGATTTCAAACCATTGTGGCCATTATCGCCACCAGCTAACTTGCTACGAATTGCGGCAAATGGAATATCTAGCTCATCATGCAAAATAATTATGTTCGCTAGCTCTACTTTATAAAAATTTGCCAGGGCTTTAACTGGGCCGCCAGATTCATTCATGTAACTCTTTGATTTAGCCACAATTACTGAGGCTGCAGCAATGCCAACACCTAATTTAAATTCAGCGATATCACAACGAGATTTGTGTGAACTCCATTTAGCAGAGTTAGATTTTGCTAATTGATCAACTACTAATTGGCCGATGTTATGGCGAGTTGCTTCGTATTCGGGGCCAGGATTGCCCAACCCAACTACTAACCACAGCATGTTAAATCCATGTCCCTAGATTAGTAGTTGAATTGGGATCAACCGATTAAGACTCTTTCTTCTCTTCGGCAGCAGGTGCAGCGGCGGCTGGTGCAGCTTCAGCAGCAGGTTCAACCGCAGTTGAACGCTCTGACAGGTGCACAACAACCATCTTTGGATCCGATACCAGAGTAACTCCGGCAGGTAACTTAACGCTTTCGGCATACATAGATGTGCCGGCAGCCATTCCAGTTAGATCTAATTCGAAGAAGCTAGGAATTGCAGTTGCTTCGGTTTCAACTTCGATTGAGTGGTGAACGTGCTCAAGAATTCCGTCGCGATCGTGTTCGCCAGAAGTGTGAACTGGAACAGCAACCACAACGCGCTCGCCGCGGCGAACCAAAACTAAGTCAACGTGCTCGAGGTTACCCTTTAGTGCGTTGCGAACAACTGCCTTAGGCAAAGTCAGAACTGTTGTGCCATCAATAACGATATCCAGTAGAACGTTTGATGTTTTAAGGGCAACGCCAAGTTCGCGTGCTGGCAGTGTTACGTGCGCAGGTGTTTCACCGTGTCCGTAAATAACTGCAGGAACTAAACCATCGCGGCGATTACGACGTGATGCACCTTTACCAAATTCAGTACGGCGAACGCCATTGATTGAAATCTCAGCCATTTTTCTTTGCTCCTGTCAGGTTTACTTTCGGTTACTTCACAAAAGTTCCAGCAGGATTAAAACCTACGCCGTCGATTACGGAAGAAATTCTTACCCTCGCCGGAACGAGCCAAAGGTTAGCGAATGGGTGCGGTTAAGCGCAAATCGCGCTTAAGAATGGCCATCAAAGAGGCTGGTGACTGAGCCATCTTCGAATACTTCGCGAATTGCCCTAGCTAGAAGTGGCGCGATCGAAAGAACGGTTAAGCCATCGAATTTTTGATCTTCTGAAATTGGCAAGGTATTGGTAATTACAACCTCTGACGCACGTGAACCTTTTAGGCGCTCAATCGCTGGGCCAGAGAAAACTGCATGCGTGGCCGCGATAATTACATCTTTTGCACCTGCATCAAATAGCGCATCGACAGCTTTAGTTATGGTGCCAGCAGTATCGATCATGTCATCGATAACTACGCAAGTTTGACCTTGCACATCACCAACTACGCGGCCGGTAGTTGATTCATTTGGAATACGTGGATCGCGAGTTTTGTGAATAAATGCAATTGGGCAGCCACCAAGTAGATCTGACCAACGTTCAGCAACTCGAACGCGACCAGAGTCTGGAGAAACGATGGTTAACTTGCTGCGATCAACTTTGCTACCAACATAGTTAGCCAACATTGGCAATGCGAATAAATGATCAACTGGGCCATCGAAGAAACCTTGAATTTGTGAAGTATGTAAATCAACGCACATCAAACGGTCAGCGCCAGCGGTTTTAAATAGATCGGCCATCAATCGCGCAGTGATTGGCTCGCGACCACGGCTCTTCTTATCTTGACGGGCATAACCGTAGAAAGGTGCGACAACAGTGATGCGCTTTGCAGATGCGCGCTTCAAAGCATCAACCATGATTAGTTGTTCCATGATCTGCTTATTAACTGGGGTGGTGTGGCTTTGAATTACGAAAGCATCGCAACCACGAACGGATTCTTCGAAGCGAACAAAAATTTCACCATTCGCAAAGTCATACGCAGATGTTGGTGTTAGTGGAATTCCAAGCTCGGCAGCAACTTCATCAGCTAATTCAGGGAAACCGCGGCCGGCAAAAAGTCGTAAACGCTTTTCAGAAGATAACCGGATCTCGCTCATTTACTAACCTTTCGATTCTTTAGCTTCGGCTGCTTGTGCTGACTTGGAACCAGCGCGCTTGCGCATGACCCAACCTAATACATTGCGCTGCTTAGATCGGCCAACGCCGATCGCACCGGGTGGAACATCTTCAGTAATAACCGAACCGGCGGCGGTATAAGCCCCGTCACCAATATTTACTGGAGCAACCAACATGGTGTCGCTACCGATACGAACATGATCGCCAACAATTGTTGGATGCTTTTCAACTCCGTCGTAATTAACAAAAATTGTGGCAGCACCGATGTTTGTGCCAACGCCGATGGTGGCATCGCCAACGTAGGAAAGATGCGGAACTTT
>RFRA01000148.1 GCA_009924725.1 Actinomycetota bacterium | reverse complement strand
GCCTTGGGTTGCCAAGCCGCGGGATTGAGTGTTACCCGACTCGGGGCGCAGAGCTCTTATCCGGCAGCTGCCGAAGTTGCAGACTTTCTTTCGGCTTAGGCGATCGCTGCTAAATGTGCCCAATATCGCTTAAATCACGCTGCTATCTTTGACTAGACGAATTTAGTCATGGGGGCTCACCTCGGTAGACTTCATAGGTAGATCGCTACTAACAAGGGGAG
Organism: Actinomycetota bacterium; assembly: GCA_009924725.1. GTDB lineage: Bacteria > Actinomycetota > Actinomycetes > Nanopelagicales > Nanopelagicaceae > Planktophila. The sequence continues at coordinate 2,541 of RFRA01000148.1, read as the reverse complement.
AAAGCCAGTGTCGGCTTCCGATTCAAATATCGATTTTGGTGCTAACGATTGGTTAGTCGAGGAAATGCAAGAGCGATATCTCGCAGATCCCACTTCAGTTGATCAAGCTTGGATTGAGTACTTCACGAAGAACGGCGTTACTGGCACAAGTAACACGGCAGCTCCGAAAGCTGGCGTTCCACCAATTCCGAAAGCGATGCAGGCACAAGCAGCCGATCCGGTCGCAGCACCCGTTGCGCCAGTTCAAACTCAACAAGCTTTAGTAACTGCGCCAGTTGTAACAACTGCTCCGACACCGGCAGACCCAGTGACCAAGCCTGTTCCAGTTTTAGTAACACCAGCAGCCTCATCATTAACGCCGATCCGTGGAGTTAGCGCACGCGTTGTACAAAGTATGGAAGCTTCGCTAAGTGTTCCAACTGCAACTAGTGTTCGTGCAATTCCGGCAAAGTTAATGATCGATAACCGAATCGTGATTAACAATCACTTGAAGCGTACTCGTGGTGGAAAAGTTTCCTTCACTCACTTAATTGGCTACGCGATGATTAGAGCAATGCGCGCAATGCCCGAGATGAATGTTTTTTACGGTGAGATTGATGGCAAACCAGCAATCGGTCAACCTGAGCACATCAATATTGGTATCGCAATTGATTTAGCTAAGCCCGACGGTTCCCGTCAATTATTGGTCCCTTCAATCAAGGGTTGTGAAGATTTAGATTTCGCCCAATTCGTTAGCGCTTATGAAGAAGTTATTCGTAAAGCTCGTGGTGGCACACTTACTGTCGAAGATTACGCAGGAACTACTGCCTCGCTAACAAATCCAGGCACTATCGGCACCGTTCACTCAGTTCCACGTTTAGTTCAAGGACAAGGCTTGATTATTGGCGTTGGAGCAATGGATTACCCAGCTGAATTCCAAGGCGCCTCCGATGAAACCTTAGCCCGCATGGCTGTTAGCAAGGTAATAACCTTAACTAGTACTTACGACCATCGAGTCATTCAAGGTGCTCAATCTGGTGATTTCCTGCGCCGAATTCATGAATTAATTCTTGGTGCAGATCATTTCTATGAAGATATTTTTGCCGCACTACGAATTCCTTATGTGCCAATTCATTGGGCTACCGATCTTGATTTCACTCGCGACGACCATATTTCAAAGACTGCTCGAGTACAACAATTAATTCAGGCATACCGTACTAACGGTCATTTAATGTCTGATACCGATCCACTTGAATACAAGCAGCGCTCGCACCCAGATCTAGAAGTTGAAACTCATGGCTTAAGTCTTTGGGATCTAGATCGCGAATTCGCAACCGGTGGTTTTGGTGGCAAAGCATTTATGCCGCTTCGCAACATCCTAGGAATTCTTCGTGATTCTTACTGCCGCTCAATCGGCGTGGAATATATGTATATTGAAAATCCAGCTGAACGTAAGTGGATGCAAGAGCATATTGAAGTTGGTACTCCAAAAGTTGCGCGCGAAGAACAACTACGTATTTTGCGCAAGTTAAATAGCGCTGAAGCGTTTGAATCTTTCTTGCAAACAAAGTTCGTCGGACAAAAGCGATTCTCACTTGAAGGTGGCGAATCTGTAATTCCACTTCTTGATGCAGTTATTTCTGCTGCTGCTGAAGCAAAGCTTGATGAAGTTTGTATCGGCATGCCACACCGCGGTCGTTTAAATGTGTTGGCAAACATTGCCGGCAAATCACACGGTCAGATTTTCCAAGAATTCGAAGGCCACTACCAAGAGAATCAAGTTCAAGGTTCGGGCGATGTGAAGTACCACTTAGGCACTGAAGGCATTTTTACTGCCGAATCAGGTGCCACAACCAAGATTTATTTGGCTGCTAATCCATCTCACCTTGAGGCGGTAAACCCAGTACTAGAAGGCATTGTGCGGGCCAAGCAGGATAAGTTAAATATCAAGAATATTTTCTCCGTTCTGCCTATCTTGATGCACGGTGATGCGGCGTTTGCTGGGCAAGGTGTAGTTGCTGAAACTCTTCAGATGTCACAACTGCGCGGTTATCGCACCGGTGGAACTGTTCATATTGTGGTTAATAACCAAGTTGGTTTCACAACTTCACCTCATGGTTCTCGCTCTTCTACTTATTCAACTGATTTTGCCAAGATAATTCAGGCGCCGGTATTCCACGTAAATGGCGATGATCCTGAAGCATGTGTACGTGTTGCACATTTAGCTTTCCAGTATCGTCAAGAATTTAATAAAGATGTTGTGATCGACATGGTTTGCTACCGTCGTCGCGGACACAACGAAGGCGATGAGCCAAGTTTTACTCAGCCACTTATGTATAAGTTGATCGATGCAAAGCGCACCACTCGTACTTTGTACACCGAAAGCCTGATCGGTCGCGGCGACATCACACAGGTCGAAGCTGAAGCGGTTGCGAAGGATTTCCAAGATCAACTCGAAGCGGTATTTGCTTCAGTTCATAACCACGAAGCTGAACAACCAGCACACCGACAGATTCCACAAATTCCCGCACCTACAACTGTTGATACCTCTATAACAGAGGC
>RFRA01000147.1 GCA_009924725.1 Actinomycetota bacterium | reverse complement strand
CTTGCTCGCAAGTTAATTCCGGTTCGCGCATGAGAACTCTTTATGTGGTGCTGGGCGCAGCAATTGGTGCACCGGCACGTTTTGCCATCGATCAATACATCCACCGATTCACAGCTCGGCCATACGGAATATTTCTGGTAAATGTATTGGGCTCATTTTTACTCGGTTACACCTTTAATAGCACTAGCCACACCCACGATTTAATCGCCATCGGTTTTGCTGGTGCTTTCACAACTTGGTCAACTTTTATGCTGGATATTTACTTAGCTTTTGAACTCAAGCGCAAGCCTGAGGCATTAATCAACCTGGCGGTATCACTTGGCTTTGGCCTACTGGCAGCTTGGCTTGGCTTAAAAATTGGAAATTAAATTAATCAGGCGTTAATTGATTGTTTACCGTGATACCCACTGGTATCTAAGTTTTGAGTTCAATAATTAGATCGCTTCCCCAGCAACTAATACTGAAGGGAAGGCACATGTCACAATTGATCACGTTACCAACTTGCTTCGTTTGCCGTTCAGAAGAGTTGGAAATCGTTACTAATGAAGAGTTTGGCCCAATCACAATGTGCAATACATGCGGTAACGCATGGCTAGCAACTTATGAAGATTTTAATTCTTCTTTGTTGCTAAGCATCGCCTCTTAACTACACCAACGAACCTCTCATTTCAAAGGCTTCGGCGACGCGGCCAACAGAAACCACAAAAGCTGCAGTGCGTAGATCGACCGAGTACTTCTTTGCCACCTCGTCTACATTAATAAAGGCTTTTTCCATTCGTGCATCGAGTTCACGGCGGAATTTATCAATTGGCCAACTGAACTCTTGAATATTTTGAGTCCATTCAAAGTAAGAACCCATAACTCCACCAGAGTTAGCCAAAATATCTGGCACAATCAAAACTCCTTGCGCGCGAAGTTCTTTGTCAGCAATAGCGGTTATCGGCTGATTTGCGCCTTCAATAATGAAGCCCGCGTTAATGCGATTCATATTTCCTTCATTAATCACACCACCTAGCGCGGCTGGGATTAACACATCACACTTAACTTCAAGCACTTCGGCCGAACCAATGCGTTCATCAGCATTCACACCTTCAAGCGTTTTGTGCGCGAATATCGCTTGGATATCGATGCCCTTTAAATCAACAATGCCGCCAGAAACGTCGGAGATAGCAATCACTTTCATGCCTAATTCTTGGCACACTAGCGCTGCATATCTTCCGACGTTTCCGAAGCCCTGGATTGCAACAGTTGCACCTTCAACTTTGACATTATTTTTTTCCAAAGTTGCAGCTGCAATTCTTGCTACTCCTCGTCCAGTGGCTTCTTCACGTCCCGGTGCACCGAACAGTTCAACTGGTTTTCCAGTTACACATGCTGGTTGAAAGCCTTCTAGACGATGGAATTCATCCATCAACCATGCCATCGTACGAGAATCAGTTCCCATATCAGGGGCCGGAATATCGCGATGATGACCTAAGACGTGAACCAGTGAGCGAGTCCAACGTCTAATGATTTCTTCTTTTTCGATCGGAGTAAGTTTTGACGCATCGACTGCAACGCCACCTTTTGCGCCACCAAAGGGCACATCAATTAGCGCAGTTTTCCAGGTCATTAGAGATGCAAGAGCGCGGACTTCATCAAGATCTACGTCTTGGTGAAAACGGATGCCGCCTTTGCGTGGGCCGCGAGCACTTGAATGCTGAACGCGATAACCAGTAAGTACTTCAACATCGTTATTGCGTCGCAGTGGAATTGAAATGACAACCTCGCGCTCACAACTACTAAGGGCAGAGATCAAACCAGCTTTCAGACCTAAGATCTCGCCCGCTTGAGCAACTTTTTGATTAACTTCGGCAAATGCTGATGAACTTGAGTGTGTCATACGTAAACCTTAGAAAATTTACCGGCTGACAAAAAGGTCTAATAGATTTAATTCCTATGAAATCGAGGTTAATTCAAGATCTAAATCAGACTATTTAAACTTAACCATCCAGGCTTCGATTTCATCAGGGTGGCGCGGTAGCGATTCACTTAAGTTGCGACAGCCATCTTTAGTAACAACCACATCGTCTTCAATTCGAATACCGATTCCGCGATATTCGGCTGGGAAAAGTTCGTCATCGGGTTGGATATAAAGTCCTGGTTCTACAGTTAGAACCATGCCTTCAGCGAGAACACCATCTAGGTAAGCCTCTTGGCGCGCATGTTGGCAGTCATGAACATCCATTCCAAGCATGTGTGAAACACCATGCAAAGTCCAACGACGATGTAAGCCCATATCGGGTTGCATTGATTCCTCAACACTGCAAGGCAATACGCCCATGTCGAATAAGCCCTGCGCTAATACTTTTTGAGCTGCAATATTAATAGAGCGGAATGTGGCCCCCGGTTTAACGGCTGCAAAGCCAGCCAATTGCGCTTCATATACCAACATATAAAGAGCACGTTGTGCCGGTGAGAATTTTCCATTTACTGGCAAAGTGCGCGTGATGTCAGCGGTGTAGAAGGAATCCATTTCAACACCAGCATCAACAAGTACTAGTTCACCATTATTTACAGTTCCATCATTACGAATCCAGTGCAGAACACACGCATGTGCGCCACCAGCAGCAATAGTTGTGTAACCAACATCATTGCCTTCAGTTCGAGCTTTAGTAAAGAAGGCTGCCTCAAGTACGCGCTCACCACGGTGATGTGCAACTGCCGCTGGCATTGCTTTTACGATCTCTTGGAAACCTAATTCACTCGCATCACAAGCTGCTTGTAATTCATC
>RFRA01000146.1 GCA_009924725.1 Actinomycetota bacterium | reverse complement strand
GTCGGGGGAGATGTAGTTCGTTTGCTTCCAACTGTTGAATTTAGAGGTCAAGGCGCATCTGTTGAACTGCTCGGTGTTTATTTTGCAACCGCTGGGCAATTCTTCGAACACCGAATGTTCGTTGATCACTTAGTGCCAAATGCTAAATCTCGAGTTAATTACAAGGGAGCACTTGCTGGGCAAGATGCACACACCGTTTGGATTGGCGATGTCTTCATTCGCGCAGCAGCTGAAGGCACTGATACTTACGAACTAAACCGTAACTTGTTGTTAAGTGATGGTGCTCGCGCAGATTCAGTTCCAAATCTAGAAATTGAAACGGGTGAAATCGTTGGTGCTGGACACGCAAGTACCACTGGTCGATTTGATGATGAACAACTGTTTTATTTGATGTCTCGCGGTATTGCAGTTGAAGATGCTCGTCGCTTAGTTGTTCGCGGTTTCTTCAGTGAAATCATCTCGGAGATCGGCAATGCAGAGATTCAAGATCGCTTGATGACTCGTATTGACCAAGAGCTTGAAAAAGCAGGCGCACAATGAGTGATTTAAGTCTTGCCACCCTGATTGAAGGAAAGCCAGTACGAATTGAAAAAGATGGGAAATCTATCTGTGTAGCCCGCGTCGGCTCTGAAGTCTTTGCTATCGGTGACACCTGTAGCCATTCAGATGCTTCGCTTTCCGAAGGCGATGTAACTGGTTTCAAAATTGAATGTTGGTTACATGGCGCAGAGTTTGATTTACGTACCGGAGTTGCATTGACTCTTCCGGCAGTAGCACCAGTTGATGTTTATGCAGTAGTGGTTGACGGAGATTCCGTAACCGTAGAAGTTAAGTAGGGATTGTTATGAGCACACTAGAAATTCGCGGCCTAAAGGTTTCTGTTGATACCGAGAACGGCCCAGTTGAAATCTTGAAAGGTGTTGACCTGACCATCAAGAGTGGTGAAACACATGCAATCATGGGACCAAACGGTTCTGGTAAATCTACTTTGGCTTACTCAATTGCCGGACATCCTAAGTATCAGATAACTGGTGGCACAGTCACTCTTGATGGCGTTGACTTTGGCGAAGTTAAGTCAGCTATGGCTGCGCTCAGCATGGATCCGTCTTTTGCTGAACGTAACGTAAATGAAGGATTCTCTGGTGGCGAAAAGAAGCGTCACGAAATCATGCAGCTAGAACTGCTTAAGCCAAAAATCGCAATCCTTGACGAGACCGACTCAGGTCTAGATGTTGATGCACTTCGAATTGTTTCCGAAGGTGTAGTTCGCGCTAAAGCTGATAACGATCTAGGTGTATTGCTAATTACTCACTACACCCGCATCTTGCGCTACATCAAACCAGACTTCGTACATGTATTTGCTGACGGCCGCATTGTTGAAGAAGGCGGACCAGAGCTAGCTGAGAAGCTCGAAGCAAATGGCTATGCCGAGTATGTAAGCAAGTAGAAATATGGCCTTTGATCCTCGTGTAGTGCGCCAAGATTTTCCAATCTTTGAGCGCACTATTCGCGATGGCAAAAGGCTGGTCTATTTGGATTCCGGTGCAACTAGCCAGAAACCGAATTCGGTAATTGAAGCCGAAAGTAATTTTTATCGCAGGCACAATGCAGCGGTTCACCGTGGTGCGCATCAGTTAGCTGAAGAGGCAACCGATGCATATGAAGGTGCTCGCGAGATAGTTGCTAAATTCTTAGGTGGCAGTGTTGATGAAATCATTTTCACTAAAGGTGCCACCGAGAGTCTGAACTTACTTGCTTATGCTTTTAGCAATGGCGGTAGTGATAATCGTTTCAATGTGACATCGAAGGACCGCATCGTCGTCACTGAAATGGAACATCACGCAAATTTAATTCCTTGGCAGCAGCTGTCTAAGCGCAGTGGTGCTGAACTTAAATGGTTTGAAGTAACACCTAATGGCCGGTTAGATCTTTCAAACTTAGCTGAAGTTATTACGCCAAATACGAAAGTAGTCGCGCTGACGCATCAGTCAAATGTTCTGGGCACAGTTAATCCACTTGCTGAAATTGTTGCTCGCGCTCATGAGGTTGGCGCTGTTGTAGTCCTCGATGCCTGCCAATCTGCGCCGCATATGCCGGTTAACGTTAAAGAGTTAGACGTTGATTTTCTGACTTTTTCTGGGCACAAAGCGATAGGTCCTACTGGCATTGGTGTTTTATGGGGTCGCGCAGAGCTACTTAAGGATTTACCACCATTTCTTTTCGGTGGCTCAATGATCGAAACCGTAACTATGACTGATGCAACGTGGGCGCCTTCACCTCGTCGCCATGAAGCAGGTGTGCCAAATATGGCCCAAGCAGTTGGTCTTGGCGCAGCGCTTAATTACTTAATGCAAATTGGTATGGATAACATCTATCAACACGAGCAAGAGTTAGGCAGCTACTTACTTAAACGCCTACAAGAAATTCCTGATCTAAATCTTGTTGGCCCACTTGAAATGAACGATCGCGGTGCAGTGGCATCATTCACCTTAGGTGAAATCCATCCGCACGACTTAGGCCAGTACCTAGACTCGCAAGGCATCGCAGTTCGCACTGGTCATCACTGTGCTTGGCCGCTAACTCGCAAGTTGGGCGTGCAAGCAACTACTCGTGCTTCGCTTTATCTTTATAACGATGAGCAAGATGTAGATGCGCTAGTCGAAGGAATTCTCGGTGCGCAAAAGTATTTCGGTGGCAAGTAATGCAATTAGATAGCCTCTATCAAGAAGTAATCCTTGATCATTACAAGCGCCCTCAACATAAAGGTTTAGCGGCAACTTACGATGCTCAAGTCC
>RFRA01000145.1 GCA_009924725.1 Actinomycetota bacterium | reverse complement strand
ACCAGCCACGCAACTTTGGGGGTGCTACTTGATTAGACAAAGGCTTGCTCGCTCTCGGCTAGTTACTTAAGTAGAGCCTAACTCTTTCTCACTTAGTTAAAGCTTGGTACTGCTGAGTTAGCCAAAGTTTGTTGCAATCTCTCTCGTTTAGCGCAGATCACGCACAGATTTAACGAGCAACGAGAGTAAAGCAGCGATAACGGTAATACCGCCAGTCCACCAAAGCGCATTTGAAATGCCAATCGTGGCGGCAATTGGTCCAGCAATAACAATGCCAAGTGGCGCGATTCCGTATGAGCCAAAAGCATCATAAGAAGCGACCCGAGAGAAAGATTCCTCGGGAATATGTTTTTGCATCGAGGTATTCCAGTTCACCAGGAAAATCTCAATTGCAAAGCCCGAAAATAGTGCCGCAATAATTGGGAATATAAGCGGTAGTTCAAGGGCTATTGCGAAATCCCAGAGTGATGAAGTTGCAATTAGCGCCATAGAGATCGCCAACGGTCGAGCAAATTTAACCTTAAAAGCAACCGCTCCACCGATCATCATTCCTACGGTGAGTGCAGCCAAGTTATACGACCAATTTCTGGGGCCGCTATCACCTTTGTCGAAAGCTAGTGGCCCCAAAACTTGCAACATAGATTCAAAACAAGCATTAATGGCCGCAAAAGTAACCACCATTGCGACCACCCAAGAGCGAGATGAAAACTCAATCCAACCAAGTTTTAAATCTCGTAAGACTGAATTGTTCGCTCGTGGCGGCATAGCGGGCAGATCGATCTTTAACACCAAAACACCTGCAACAAAGAAAGTGATTGCATCGGTTAATAAAGCCCAACCAGAACCATAAAGGGTTACGACTACGCCTCCCAATAAAGTTCCGGCGATAAATCCGATGTTAGTCATCAAGCCAATTACGGCATTGCCATGCTGCAATTTTTCTTTAGGCAAAATTTCTGGCAAAACACCAGACATGGCGGGCCACCAGAGCGCATTTAGTACGCCAAAGAGAGCACCCATTAACGCCAATAACCAGACCGATGGGAATCCGGCGATAAATGCGATCGCACTAACAGCGGTAAAAACTGAACCAATTATGTCAACGGTACCGACAATGCGATTTCGTTTAAAGCGATCGCCAATCACGCCACCGAATAACATGAACGCAATCAGTGGCACAAAGCGAGCTACCATCACCAAACTTAAATCACTGCCATCGGCACCCGGAATACTTAGTACGCCATAAGCAAGTGCAATCGGAGATAAACCATTTCCAAAATTCGAGATGAAACGCGAAATCGCTAATGAGGTAAAACCATCATGCGCGCGCAGTTCTTTAAGTTGGTTTATCATCCTTTGATACTGAACCGATTCGGCTTAGTTTTCGCCCCGCAGCGCCTTTTCGATTTGGCCAATATGGTCTAGCGGATGCGCAGTATATGCACGGCACCATTTTTCAATAGAAAAGGGCCCACTCTCTGAGTGCAGGCCAGACTTTGTTAGATCAGCATCAGTTAATCGTTCAATCATGATTAGCGATGAGGCACGAACAGCACTAAAAACCTTTACTGAAAAATCAATTGGCAAAGTTGAATAGCCCAACACTGCAGAAGCGCCCCAAGCATTTTCATCGTAACCTTGGATTAAAGTTCCTTCAGGTTCGGCGATTAAGCGGCGAATACGCGCATATGACTGCGCTTCAGAGTCAGCCATATGGTGAATAACTTGGCGCGCAGACCAACCTTCAGGATGCTTGGTATCTAATTGATCGGCTGGAATCGCGGCAACTAATTTCTCGAATTCCTCAGTGCTCTTGCGATAAGCGGCGGCAATATCTTTGATACTCATGTCAACTCTCCTGAATTAATAGTTAAGAGTTGAACTATAGATTGCTTTAGATAATCTCGGCTAACAATTGCGTTACGCGACGCTTGATTTCATCACGGATTACGCGTACCGGCTCAATACCTTGACCAGCTGGATCTTCGAGAACCCAATCTTCGTAGCGCTTACCTGGGAAGAATGGGCAAGTATCACCGCACCCCATGGTGATTACTACATCAGATTCTTGAACAGATTCGGTAGTAAGAATTTTTGGAACTTCATGAGCAATATCAATTCCAAGTTCCGCCATTGCTTCAATCGCAATTGGGTTAATAGTTTCTTTCGGTGCTGACCCAGCTGAAAGAACACGCACTTTTCCGCCAGATAACGAAGTCATAAAACCTGCCGCCATCTGTGATCGGCCGGCATTGTGAACACAAACAAAGAGAACTGTTGGTTGCTGCTTTTCATCGCTCATGGTTTAGATGCTAAACCATGAGCGATGAAAAGTATCTAGAATTTAGTGAATATCTCATTAACTTAATTCATTTCCGAAAAGAAAGATCAGCCTTCTTCATTTCGATCGTCAAAACTCTAATTGCGTTCGCGTTCATGCCTGGCAACTCTTTAAGTGCGGCAAGTGAAACTTTCCGCAAGTCGGCCAATTCAAATAAGCCATCATCTACAAGTGCATGGCGAGCAGGCGCAGCTAGGCCAATTTCTCGCCACGCTTCATCTAAAGATTGATAGCGATCTAATTCAGTACTTTCATTTGTGGCGCTAATTTCTGATTGCTGTTTCTTTTCTTCGCGGCGAGCAGCGGCAGCGCGTTTAATTTCAGCGGCTTCCATTTTGATTTTCGCTGCAGATTTCTTAGCCATAGGGCAAATCTAACTTTTAAATGGTTTTGAAAGTATCAATAAAACTGAAATCAGATAACTGTGTGCGGGAGGCGGGACTTGAACCCGCACGTCCGAAGACACAGGTT
>RFRA01000144.1 GCA_009924725.1 Actinomycetota bacterium | reverse complement strand
GGGGCGTTATTAAGCGGCGTCAACTACGGTCAACTTGATTGCTTCGCGTGATGAAATATCGCGAGAAACATCGGAGATAACACTCGAAAGAGTTAGGCCAAGTGCGGTGCAGATTGCATTTAGAAGTTCTGAAGAAGCTTCTTTTTGTCCGCGTTCTACTTCAGATAAATAACCAAGTGAAACTCTCGCATCGCGAGCAACATCGCGCAGTGTGCGACCTTGCGTTGTGCGAGCAGCGCGAAGGGATTGACCAACACTGGTGCGTAGTAGAACAACCATGCGATACCCCTTTCGCCTTCTCGGTTTGCTTCTCTTAAAATTACAGTGTCTTAAGGATACGGGCAAATGCCGCAATTGCACCTGCAATTGTTGCGTTTCGAACAATTTCACGTGTGCCCGATAGTTCGAGCTGCAAAGTTTGTGAAATTGGGCCATCGATGGCAACCCATACAGTTCCGGCAGGTACGTCATCGGCTGGACCGGGGCCGGCCACCCCGGTAGTTGAAATAGCCCAAGTTGATCCCATTAAATCCTTGATTCCATGGGCCATTGCCGCTGCAACCTCTTCACTAACTGCGCCAAACTCAGAGATTAATTCGACTGGTAGCTTTAACAACGAACTTTTAACTTCATTTTGATAGGCAGTGACTGAACCACGAAAAACTTGGGATGAACCTGGCAGTGATGTCAACGCTTGTGCTAATCCCCCGCCAGTTAGTGACTCAGCAACTGAAATACTCTCGCCGCGACTTTTTAGAGTTTCTAAAATGTCAAAAAGGCCAGCAAATTCTTCTTTCACTTTAGCGCCGATCGCACGTAGTAAATTCCGGTGCCAATAGTTAGCGCAATTGCGATGTACATAAAGCCATCTCGGAACCAGTGAAGTGATGAGGAAAGCGGCATGACATAAAAGCCAACCCCGAAACCTTGAAACATCGCTTTGAGCTTTCCGCCGCGGTTAGCTGGAATAACGCCTCGATTTATTACCGCTAATCGGAAGAAGGTAATAAAAATTTCGCGAGACAAAATTACAATCGTGATCCACCATGGCAGGCGATCTAGAATCGAAAGTGAAATCATCGCGGTTGCAATCATGGCTTTATCGGCAACTGGATCTAGGAACTTGCCCAGTTCGGTAACTGAATTGCGGCTACGCGCTAGCTTGCCATCTAAAACATCGGTCATTCCGATTAGAAAGAAAATAACCCACGCAATCCATTGCCAAGTTTGATCATCGCCACCATTTTTAAAGATGGCGTAAGCGCCAAGCGGTAAGAAAGCGATGCGCGCAATCGTTAGCGAGTTAGGCAGATTTAATTCTTTGGCCATGAACTTAACCAATTGCCTCAGCGACTAAATCAGCGCCCAAAGAATCTACAACCACTCCCTTTACATATTGGCCGACTTTAAAGGAGGTACCAATAAATGAGGTCGTGCCATCTACTTCAGGGCCCTGATGATCTGCGCGACCTTCTTGCAGTTCAGCATCTTCGATCAAAACAATGACTTCCTCACCAATGCGCGCAGCGGCTCGATCAGAAACCCAGTTATCAGCTAGCGAGGAAAGGGTTTCAACGCGTTGTTTGATTACTTCTTCGGGCAACTTATCTGACAGATTAAGCGCCTCAGTATTATCTTCGTCGCTGTAACCAAAAACTCCAATGGCATCTAGTTTGGCTTTGCTTAAGAACTCAACTAACTCATTGAAATCGGCTTCAGTTTCGCCGGGAAAGCCAACAATAAAGTTAGAACGAATGCCAGCAGTTGGCGAAAGTGCGCGGATTTGAGAAATCAAATGTAAGAACTTTTCGTTATCTCCGAAGCGACGCATGCGACGAAGAACAGTTGCGCTGCTGTGCTGAAAACTTAAATCGAAGTAATGCGAAACTTTTTCAGTTGCGATCATGGCTTGCAGTAGAGATGGGCGCATTTCGGCAGGTTGCAGGTAAGACAAGCGAACCCGTTGTACTCCTGGAATCGTGACTAACTCTGGCAACACTTTTTCCATCAAAGTTAAATCACCAAGATCTTTGCCGTATGAAGTCGTGTTCTCGCTAACTAAGAAGAGTTCGGTAGCGCCACTTTCGGCTAACCAATGGCCTTCTTCAATAACTTCGGTAGGGCGACGTGAAACAAATGCCCCGCGGAAATATGGAATAGCACAGAATGAACAACGACGATCGCAACCAGTTGCAATTTTGAGCGGTGCCCAAGGCGTATCTGTTAAACGTTTGCGTGGCGCGATTTCTAAAGTTTCATCACGCTTGGCGGCTCGGTCGACCGGTGAAATTGGCAAAAGCGCACGACGATCACGTGGCGTGTGTGAAGTGTGCGAATTTCCAGCCACGATTGACTGCAGGCGAGCTGAAATATCTTGATAGTCGTCAAAACCTAAAATTGCATCGGCTTCAGGAAGCGCAGCTGCCAGTTCGGCGCCGTAACGCTCGGCCATGCAGCCGACGGCAACAACAGCGCGAGTTACACCGTGGCCTTTGAGTGAATTAGCCTCAAGAAGCGCATCGACAGAATCTTTCTTAGCCGATTCGATAAATCCACAAGTATTTACGAGGGCAACTTCGGCAGCTTCGACATCATCGACCAAGGTCCAGCCATCGGCTAATAAGCGACCAGCTAATTCTTCGGAGTCGACTTCGTTACGGGTACACCCCAAAGTTACAACTGCTACCGTGCGCTTCATTGCGCTGATCTTACTTTATTTAGCTAGTTAGCGTTGTAGGTAAGGTTTACAACCTCGCGATCTGCGCCAATTGAGCCAACATCTTCACCATTTACCGAGATATCTACGCCACCTGCATTGCC
>RFRA01000143.1 GCA_009924725.1 Actinomycetota bacterium | reverse complement strand
GAACGTTCTAGCCAAATTCTAAATCGTTTGCCTAAAGACTTGATCTTTACGCACCAATATCGACAGGCACTTGGTGCGGTTTCGAAGAATGAAACTAAGAAAAAAGTTGTGCCCGAAATTTCAGAAACTGATAGCGCTCGTGAAAAAATTTGGAAATCTTTAGTTGGTTGCGAGGCAAATATTTCGCAAGAAACTTTAGCAATGGATGCTCTTAGAGTCGGGCTAGATGTGGGCGCAAGGGTTGGAGCTAAAGAGACTTTCTTGCGGCAAGACCCGACAATTCTCGAATTGATTATTCGCAGTGCTTCTAAGCGGCCAACTGTGTATCTCGAAGAATTGGCGCGCGCCGCGGCTCAGCGAATGAGTACAAAGAACAACCAAAATGCCGCCTTGACCCAACCCTTAACAAAGCGTGAAATAGATGTTTTGCGATCATTAGCTACAGGTAAGCCAATTACCGCTATTGGCAAGACTTTACATATTTCGCAAAATACGATGAAGACACATTTGCGCAATATTTATCGCAAGTTAAGCGCTAATGGGCGCGAAGAGGCAGTAGCGAAAGCACAGACACTTTTTATAATTTAGACTAGGCAGATGCATTCAGAGTTAGATTTATTGCAGCAAACCTTGATTACTCCGCGCTTGGAGCTACATCACGTAAACGGTACAAATTTAATTACACTTTTTGAGAATCGTGACGATTCACCAATTTTGGAGAAAGTAGATTTCACTAACCCACATCGAGTTTTGATTGATTTTCAAGGGCCACTGCGATGGCGAGTGCCACAAGTTAAAGCTGATCCCAGCACTAATAAATGGTTTCTGCGCCTAATAGTTCTGAAGGAAAACCGCGAGATTATTGGTAGCACTAGCTTTCATGGCGTGCCAGATGAGAATGGCATGATTGAAATTGGTTTGGGAATTGAGTCAGAATTTCACAATCAAGGTTTTGCTAAAGAGTCTTTGTTAGCGATGTGGTCTTGGGCGATAGATCAGCCAGGCGTTAAATCATTTAGATATACGGTCAGCCCAGAAAACGCACCCTCTATAAAAGTAATTGAATACTTTGGTTTTCCATTTGTGGGTGTGCAGATAGATGAAGAAGATGGCCCGGAAAATATCTATGAAATTTCAGTTGATGACTTTAAGGCTAAGTTCGCAGATTAGTCGTGGTGCTGACCTGATTTATGTTTGAAGCGGCCCATGAATTCATCCTTCAGATCAAAGAAGTGGCCAGTCTTAAGAGCGGCTCGCATTTGATCAACTAAACGCACGACAAAACGTTCGTTGTGAATTGTGGCAAGGGTTGCTGCAATCATCTCTTTGCCATGGAACAAGTGGTTTAAATATGCGCGGGTGTAATTCTTGCAGGTATAACAATCGCACTCGCTATCGATCGGGTTGAAATCTCGCTTATAGGTGGCATTCGTTAAGTTGTATCGTCCCGTCATGGTGTAAACAGCGCTGGAGCGAGCGATACGCGAAGCGAGCACGCAATCAAAGGTGTCGATACCACTTTCTACGCCTACAAATAGATCTTCCGGGGCGCCAATACCCAGTAAGTGCTTAGGTTTTTCTTCAGGTAATTCGCTATTTACCCATTGCACAATGGTGCCGAGTGAATCTTTATCAAGAGCCCCACCGATACCGAAACCATCAAATGAGATACCTGATGATTCAAGTGAACCTAAATCTTTGGCAGCTTTGCGGCGCAAGTCTTCATATTGGGCACCTTGAATAACGCCAAAGAGAGCTTGGTAAGGCTTATCGGCTCGCTCAATTGTTAAACGTTTATGTTCATCTAAACAACGAATTGCCCAAGCATAAGTTCGATCCATAGCGCGCTCTTGATAGCCACGAGTGTTATGAAGCGTGGTGCATTCATCGAAGGCAAACATTACGTCGGCACCAATTTGATGTTGAATCTGCATTGATACTTCTGGCGTAAAGCGGTGCATCGAACCGTTTAAGTGTGACTTAAAAGTTACGCCTTCGTCATCGACATGAGCTAAACGCTCCTTGTTATTTGCAATTACATCATCGGCGCGAAATGTTTTAGAATCCATGGCCAGAACTTTTTTAAACCCGACACCAAGAGACAAAACTTGGAAACCACCGCTATCAGTAAAGGTCGGACCATTCCAATTCATAAATTTTGATAAGCCGCCAGCTGCATCAAGAATTTCTGGACCTGGTTGCAAGTACAGGTGATAAGCATTTGAAAGAAGAGCTTGAGCTCCTAGTTCGCGCATTGCTTCAGGCAATACCGATTTAACGGTGGCTTTGGTGCCTACTGGAATAAATGCAGGTGTTTCAATTACGCCATTTGGAGTCGTTAGTGTGCCGGTTCGGGCAAATGAATTTTCCGCCGACTTGTTGATTTCAAATTTGAAACCAGGGCTCGCATTCATGGACATGACAGGTATTGTCGCAGAGTTATAGGCTCGCACAATGCGCTATTTCACCGAGTATTTCGATTTACTATCGCCGAAAGCGCGCCGTCTAGTAATAGGTGTTGGGTTTAATGCAATTGGCGGGGGAATGACCATGTCATTGCTCTTGGTCTACCTGCACGATATGCGGGGCTTCACGACAACCTTTGGTGGTCTATTGCTGGCCTGGAGTGCAGCCATGTCTCTAGTAATCGGTGGTCCAAGTGGTGCGTTGATTGATCGAATTGGTCCTAAGAAAGTTATTTTGACTGGCTTGCTCTTGAAAATTTCTGCAACTGCCGCATGGGCATTTGTTGATAACAAGACAACTGCCATCATCGTGGCAACTCTCAGCGCCATTGGCGATAGCACGACGTGGCCCGGTCAAACCGTGATGCTGACTCG
>RFRA01000142.1 GCA_009924725.1 Actinomycetota bacterium | reverse complement strand
GAATGGCTGATCGCGTCTATCCCCCAGTAATTGCAGCTCTTAAAACTGCTTGGAAATATCTAGGTTTGAAATTTACTTTCACCGGCGATGTAAATATTCCGCGTAACGGTGGCGCAATCTTGGCGATTAATCACATCGGCTACTTGGATTTCGCTTTAGCAGGAACTGCCGCGCTACCGGTAAATCGCTATGTGCGATTCATGGCCAAGAAAGAGATCTTTGATAACAAACTAGCTGGACCCTTAATGCGCGGAATGCATCACATTTCAGTCGATCGCGCTAATGGCTCGGCTTCATTCGTAGCAGCGCTACGTGCATTACGTAGCGGGGAAATAATTGGGATATTTCCAGAAGCCACAATTTCAAAAAGTTTTGAAATTAAAGAGCTAAAGTCGGGTGTAATCCGATTAGCTATGGGTGCTGGAGTGCCGGTGATTCCCACCATTGTTTGGGGTAGTCAACGGATTTGGACCAAAGGGGTTAAACGAAATCTCAGGCGAAATAAGTTTCCGATCTTCGTAACTTTCGGTGAACCAATGCACTTTGCTAAGGATGCCGACGTCGAAGCCGGCGAAGCGCTATTGCGCGCGACCATGATCGAAATGTTGCACGAGGTTCAAAGCCGATATCCCGATAGCCACGTTGGTCAGCGCTGGGCGCCTGCGCGTCTTGGTGGTACTGCGCCGGCTCCACTAAACTCCTGACATGTTTAATCGAAAGAAGAACAAGTCCAGCGAACCCAAGGCACCAAGATTCAAGGAAATTCGCGATGCCTACAAAGTTACCAAGGCGGCAAAACCTTGGATCGGCGCTGCAATGGCTGGCATTTTTCTCGCCGGCTGGTCAGTCGGTATCGCAATAGGTTTTGCGATTGGTCATCCAATTTATCTCGGATTTGTATCAGCGCCATTTGCTGCGCTTTTGGCTTTCTTTATTTTCACCCGTGTCGCAGGATCAGCAGCTTATGCATCAATTGAAGGACAGATAGGTGCTGGCGCAAGTGTTTTGATGTCGATCCGTAAAGGTTGGTCAACTACTCCAGCTGTTGCGGTTTCGCGTAACCAAGACATGGTTCATCGTTCAGTTGGGCGCGCCGGAATAGTTCTTACTGGCGAAGGTAGCGGGTCAGTCCGTCAACTTTTGCAAGATGAAAAGCGAAAGACCGAACGTTACGCACCTGGTGTGCCAATCTATGAATTAATTGTTGGCAACGAAGAAGGCCAAGTTTCACTAAGGAAATTGCAAAAGCGAATGAAGAAATTTCCTAAGAAGTTAACCGCTAATCAGATGCGCGAAGTCCGTGCTCGCTTAAAGGCCGTCGGCGGAATGGCAATGCCAATTCCTAAGGGTCCAATGCCTACTCGTGGAATGAAGATTCGCTAAGTATATTTTTAGGCTCGCGCTAATTTTGTGCGGCTAAATCTTTCGTGAATGCCTCGCCCATCTTCATCATAGGTAATCGCAGTAATCACTAACGCCATCAAACCGGTGCGGATAAGTGCTTGCCTGATACTTGGCAATCCTCCATTATCAAAATCAACCACCTTCAGTCTAAGCAACCGGTGTCCAAATGAGGCTCCGGTGAGTGTTATCAGAACCGCATACTCGAAAACGAAAATCAGCAGAGTTGTAAATCGAGTTCCGATGACTCGTTCAGAGTAACTTCCGCCGCCCGCAAAGAAGGCGAATGCGATCGCATAAGATGCCAGCCAGTCAACTGTGATAGCTGCCAATCTTCGGCCAAGTGTTACGCCCTCAGGATGAGTCATGGCGAGAGCCTAGATGATTTAGCGCACAACAGCCCATTTATACGCTCACTTGCGGAACAACGCAGGCCAAACCCAGAATTTTTTAACATCGCTGTAACACAACAGTTATGAACTTTTACCTACTGGGGCATAGATTTCAGCCATAAAGCACGACCTCAAAGACGAGGAAACCGATCGGTTGAATCCAACAGCCATCATCTTCAAAACAGGAGAAATATGTTTAAGAATTCAGAAGAAATCTTTGCATACATCAAGAAAGAAGACGTGAAGTTCATTGACGTCCGCTTTACTGATTTGCCAGGTATCCAACACCACTTCAACGTTCCAGTTGAATCATTTGACGAAGCAGTTTTCACTGATGGTCTGATGTTCGATGGTTCCTCAATCCGTGGTTTCCAGTCTATTCACGAGTCAGACATGAAGTTGCTTCCAGTTCCAAGTTCTGCGTTCATTGATCCATTCCGTGATCACAAAACTTTGGTTATTATTTTCTCAGTTCATAATCCAGTTGATAATTCAGCTTATTCACGTGACCCACGTGGCGTTGTTGCTAAAGCTGTTGACTACATGCGCTCACTTGGCTTTGCAGATACTGCGTTCTTCGCACCAGAAGCTGAGTTCTATGTTTTCGATAGTGTTCGTTTCAAGACTGGTATCAACGAGGCTTATCACGAGATTCAATCTTACGAAGGCGCTTGGAACACCGGCGTTGAATTCGATGCAGATGGCACACCAAACCGCGGATACCGTACTCGAATAAAGGGTGGCTATTTCCCAGTTTCACCTACAGATCAATTCGCAGATCTTCGCGATGAAATGGTTATGGAACTCGGTCGTGCAGGTTTATTAGTTGAGCGTTCACACCACGAAGTGGGTACTGCTGGTCAGATGGAAATCAACTATCGCTTCAGCGACATTCTTCAAGCTGGCGATGATGTGATGAAGTTCAAGTACATCATTCGTAACGTAGCTTGGGAAGGTGGCAAGACAGCTACCTTCATGCCAAAGCCGCTATTTGGTGACAATGGTTCAGGTATGCACGTTCACCAATCACTTTGGAAAGATGGCAAGCCACTGTTC
>RFRA01000141.1 GCA_009924725.1 Actinomycetota bacterium | reverse complement strand
TCAGCTACTACTTCATTAATCAAGGAACCCACGAGTGGTCGGGCTAGAGCGGTCGGAACTGGAGTTACCAGCCCAATCCACAAACTTGAAAGCTCTGGAGTTAGCACTGGAACTTTAATTATCCAACGGCGCGGCAAGCCAGATAGTTTGGCGAACTTTTGCATCATGTCAGCATAAGAAAGTATCTCGGGCCCACCGATATCAAAAACTTTGTTTACTGGAACTTCTAGAACTGCCGCACCCCGTAAGTAATAAAGCACATCTCTGACTGCAATTGGGTGAGTCAGATTTGAAACCCACTTCGGGGTAGTCATGACTGGTAGGCGGTGAGTTAGATGACGCAACATTTCAAAGGATGCCGAACCAGAACCAATAATGATTCCGGCACGTAGCTCTAACACTGGGACCGTGCCTGATGCTAACTCCGCACCAGTTTGAACACGGGAAGCTAAATGTTGGCTGGATTTTTTATCATTTGCGATTCCACCTAAGTAAACAATCTGCGAAATTCCTGCAGCTTGTGCCGCTTTAGCAAAACCGCGCGCCATCACCGCTTCAATGTCATCAAAATTCTTACCAAGATTAATGGAATGCAATAAATAGAAAGCAGTATGGATTCCAGTAAGTGCTGTGATTAGATCGGACTCGGAATTGGCATTGCCTTCAACAATCTCCACGTGATTAAACCAAGGTTGTCCCTTAATCTTCTCTTTATCGCGCACCAAGACTCGTACTTCTAAATCTTCATTCAATAAACTTCGCACTAAGCGGCCGCCCACGTATCCGGAAGCCCCTGTTACAAGGTACTTGCGGGCTTTAATCTGCGGTTCCATGAGATAAACAATAGACTTAACCAATTAGTTTTGCAGTTTTGAAGTTCGGAAGGAGATCAAGTGGCCAAACCTCGCGTAGTTATTTTGGGTGCCGGCTTCGGTGGTCTAACTGCTGCCCGCGAATTAGCTGGCAAAGCCGATGTGACTCTGGTCGATCGCCATAATTTCCAAACTTTTCTCCCTTTGCTCTACCAAGTTGCAACTGCTGGGTTAGCGGCCGACCATGTGGCTTATCCAGTTCGAAGTGGGTTGCGCAAAAGTGACATTAAATTTCGAATGGGTTCACCGATTGAAATCGATCATAAGAACCAAGCTATTAAATTAGATAGCAGCGAAGTTCTGCATTTTGATCACTTGATATTTGCCCTTGGTTCAGCCACCGCAGATTTCAATATTCCTGGTGTAACCGAGCATGCACTTGGCATGAAAAGTGTTGCTGATGCGATCAACATTCGAGCCGAAATTATGCGCAGATTCGAAGATCTCTGTCGCTTTGAAGATGAGACAGTTCTTTCCCTAACTGTCGTTGGCGGTGGACCAACTGGCGTTGAGATGGCCGGCGCGCTAGCTGAACTCATTTCTGGTCCGCTTAAGAATGACCACGAACATGCGGCAAAACATATGAAGATTAATTTAATTGAAGCTGGGCCCCGCCTATTGCCAACATTTTCAGCTACGTTATCTGAACGCACTAAACGAGATTTAGAAAAAATGGGCGTCCAAGTTTTCTTGAATACCGCAGTTGCAAAAGTAGCGCCACGCAAAATTTCAATTAAAGATGGCAGTGACATCCCATCTGAAGTAACTATTTGGGCTGCAGGTGTGCGCGGTGAACCAACTGCAGAAGCACTAAAGCTGCCAATCATTAAATCAAGAATTGACACCACTCCAACCTTGCAGGTAAATCACTATCCAAATATTTGGGCTATCGGCGACATTGCCGGCTTAACTGATGAAAAAGGCAATTTACTTCCTATGGTTGCACCGGTTGCACTCCAACAAGGTGCTTGGGCCGCTAAACAGATTTTAAATCTGAGCAATGGTCGCCCAACACAAGATTTCAAATACCGCGATAAAGGTTCGATGGCAACCATCGGCCGCCATAAGGCAGTTGTGGAAGTTAAAAATCTAAAGTTAACCGGTGTTCCTGCTTGGTTTATTTGGATTTTCCTCCATCTTTTTTATCTATTAGGTGGTCGCAACAAGGTTGGCACAATCGCCGACTGGACCTGGAACTATTTAACTTTTGATCGCGGCAATCGTCACATCATGGATATTGCGTAATCGATAGTTGCCGATGAAGTATTTAGATATCGCTGGCTACCCACTCTGGAGTTTTGAGTGGGCCAATAACGGCGAGGCTGTACTTCTACTACATGGTGGACTTAGCAATACCGAATCATTTGCTGATGTAATGGTTGCGCCACTAGAAGATTCATTTCATTTATTTGCCTATGACCGAGCTGGCCATGGTCGTAGTGCTGATCAGCCAGGCAGTTTCTACTTTGATTTTCAACGTGACGAAGCAATTGCATTCATCTCTGAAGTAATTAAGAAACCAGTGCATTTAGTTGGTTATAGCGATGGTGCAAATATTGCGTTAATGGTTGCAATCACACGGCCCGACTTGGTCAAGTCAATTGTTTCAATTGCGGCTAACTTCAATGCCGATGGCATTGTCGATCTGCCAGAATTCGATCCAGCTGGAATCAGTGATGAACATCGAGTGGAATATGCAGAAATGTCACCTGATGCGCCAGAGACGCTTGATGTAAAGATTGCCAAGATGCACGAGATTTGGAAAGTTGAACCAAATATTGATATTGCTGACATCGCAAAGATAAGTGTGCCAACGCTTGTAATGGTTGGCGATGATGATGTCGTAAAGCATTCCCATTCGATTGAACTTTTTGAGGCTTTACCGCTGGGTCAATTAGCGATTGTCCCCGGAACTTCGCATGGCTTAGTAAAAGAAAAGCCTGAAGTTGTTAGCGCACTGATCAGGAGTTTTTTAAGT
>RFRA01000015.1 GCA_009924725.1 Actinomycetota bacterium | reverse complement strand
TGATGAAGTAATCGGCGTAGTTGCTGCCTTCGGTGACAAAGATGTTCGTGGCATCTTGCTTGAACTCGAACCCGTAATGAATGAAATTATTGTTACGGCAAATTCATCTCCACGTGCCATGAAACTTTCTGATTTGGAAAAAGTAGCAATCGAAATATTTGGCAAGGATCGAGTAGCTGCAATCGAAACTTTAGCAGCTGCTATCGATCAAGCAATCAAAGATGCCAAGCGACCTCTTAGTGATGACTCAGTTGGTATCTTGATTACTGGTTCAGTAATCACGGTTGGTGAGTCGCGCGCCATCATTAACGGAAAGTATAAAAAATAATGCGGGTACTAGCTTCAGCAGTTTTAGTCATGGAATCTTTTTCAATTGGTTTTGCGCTTTTAATCGCGATGAAAGATGTAACTGGTGCACCGATCATTTATGGCGCCGCAATCGCGATTGCCTTACTCCTGGCGCCTGGATTACTTAAGCGCAGAGTCGGCTGGGTACTTGGCTGGGCATTGCAGGCGGCCATGCTCGGATTCGGCTTAGTAGTCAATTCATTCCTAATTATTGGCCTGATTTTTGCGGGGTTATGGATTGCGGCGATTTTGGTCGGCCGTAAAGGTGAGGCGGCCAGGGCTGCTTTGCTGGCTTCGCAGAGCCCGGAAGCCTAATAGACTCACCCCCGTGAGCATCGAACAAACTCTGATTCTGGTCAAGCCCGATGGCGTGCGTCGCGCCTTAGTTGGCGAAGTAATTTCGCGCATCGAAGCCAAGGGATATCAAATTACTGCGCTAAAAATGTTGCAAGCTGATCGCGCACTTCTTGAACAACATTATGCTGAACATCAAGGCAAACCATTTTTTGAACCGCTAGTTGAATTTATGTTATCTGGCCCAATCGTTGCCATGATCGCCGAAGGTAATCGCGTCATCGAAGGTTTCCGATCACTGGCTGGCGTAACAGATCCAACAGTTGCCGCACCCGGAACAATTCGCGGTGACTTAGCTCGCGATGCCGGAACAAAAGTTGTCCAAAATATTGTGCACGGATCTGATTCACCTGAATCAGCTGCGCGCGAAATAAATATTTTCTTTGGTAACGGGGGGAAGTAAAAATGGCTAATCGAATGTCGTTTATCGGTCGCGATATGGCAGTTGATCTAGGTACTGCAAATACCTTGGTTTATGTGCGCGGACGTGGCATTGTGCTTAATGAACCAAGTGTGGTTGCAGTTAACCAAGACACTGGTGGAATTTTGGCAGTTGGTCTTGAAGCCAAGAAGATGATTGGCCGTACCCCAAGTAACATAGTTGCCATTCGTCCACTTAAAGATGGCGTGATCGCCGACTTCGACACAACCGAACGAATGTTGCGTTACTTCATTCAAAAAGTTCACCGTCGTCGTTTCTTGGCTAAGCCACGCATCGTAGTTTGCGTGCCATCAGGTATCACTGGCGTTGAACAACGTGCAGTAAAAGATGCTGGTTACGCAGCAGGTGCGCGCAAGGTTTACATCATTGAAGAGCCAATGGCTGCAGCAATTGGTGCTGGTCTGCCAATTCACGAACCAACTGGCAACATGGTTGTTGATATTGGTGGCGGAACAACAGAAGTTGCCGTTATTTCACTCGGCGGCATCGTGGTAGCCCTATCTATCCGCGTAGGTGGTGATGAGCTTGATCAAGCCATTATTACTTGGGTTAAGAAGGAATTTTCATTATTGCTGGGCGAGCGCACAGCTGAAGAAATCAAGATGGCGATTGGTTCGGCTTATCCACTTCCAGGTGAGCCAGATGCCGAAATTCGCGGTCGCGATTTAGCAACTGGTCTACCAAAGACAATTGTTGTGTCAGCTGCTGAAATTCGTAAAGCTCTCGAAGAACCAGTAAATGCAATTGTTAACGCAGTTAAGAGCACACTAGATAAGTGTCCACCTGAACTATCAAGTGACTTGATGGATCGTGGCATTGTGCTAACTGGTGGCGGTGCGTTGCTTAAGGGTCTTGATGAGCGTCTGCGCAAAGAGACAGGTATGCCAATTCATATTGCCGAGCGTCCACTCGATGCAGTTGCTGAAGGTTCCGGAAAGTGCATCGAAGAGTTTGAGGCCCTCGAAAAGGTCTTGATCTCCGAGCCACGTCGATAGGAATCTTTAAATGCGTAACGGCGGCGAGAACCGCGGTCGTCTGCTCTTAGTAATTCTGATTGTTTCTTCGCTATTTCTAATCACTTTAGATCTGCGCGGAGTCAATGTTCTAAATGGTCTACGCAGCGGTACTCAATCAGCTCTCTCGCCATTCCAACGCGCTGGCAATGTTGTATTGACGCCAGTTAAGAATTTTGTAAGCGATATTACGCATTTAGGACGCACCCGAAATCAAATTGAAGATCTACGCAAACAGAATCAGAAATTGCGTGAGCAACTAATTTCGCGGAAGAACCAAGATGGTGAAATTAAACAACTTAAATCAATTCTAGATCTCGCCGGCACTGCACGTTTTAAAATTGTAAGTGCGAAAGTGATTGCGCAAGGTTCGAGCTTAGCTTTTACACGCGCCATCACGATTGATGCCGGTCGCAGTAGCGGAATCAAAAAGAACATGACCGTGATTTCGGGTAATGGATTAGTTGGCGTTGTGAAAGAAGTTTTTACAAATTCTGCGATTGTGATGCTAGCTACTGACCCCGCTTTTAAAGTAGGCGTTCGCATTGCGGGTTCACAGCAGATTGGAATTTTGAGTGGCTTAGGTTCAAGTACTGCGAATTTACAGCTGCTAGATAATCAAACCGCTATCAAAGTGGGGGATATTTTGCTGGCTCGCGGCAGCGTTAATGCCCAGCCATTTGTACCAGGCGTGCCGGTTGGCCGAGTAACCTCAGTTTCAAATGCTGCAGGTGCGGTAACTCAAAGTGCAACTGTTAAATATTTGGCTAGCTTTGGCAGCCTGGGAGTGGTTTCAGTTGTGGTTAAGGCACCTAAAGCTGATCCTCGCGATGTGTTAGTACCAGTTAAACCAGTTCCTACACCTATTCCAACGGTCACAGTTTTCGTAACTCCATCGCCATCTACCTCGCCTTCGGCGCCAAGTAACTAACTCAAAATGTTGTTAAGACGATTTGGCCTCACTGGCACGATCTTTACTTTTTTCTTTATTGCTCAAGAAGCTGTGATTAGTCAATTAAGTTTTCCGGCTGGGGGATTTTCACTCTTCTTAATTCTCACCTTGATTTGGGCAGCATTAAGCACACCAGATGTTGCAGCAGCGGTTGGATTCGGAGCGGGCATTTTGCTTGATTTGTCCCCAAGTACAAATGGTCCATTAGGACACTGGACACTGATTTTGGTTCTAATGAGTTATGCGATCGCATTCTTCTCATACGGTGATGAGAACATGCGTGGTAATCCGTTAAGTATCGTTTTAATGGTGACGCTGGCGCAAGCAATTGCTTTAGCTTCATATTTAGTGACTGGATTCTTGCTGGGTGTCACCGCTACCAGTTTTTCACAAACCTTGATAACAATTGCGGGTAACGCTTTATGGACCCTGGTTGTGACACCTTTACTTTTGCCAGTAGTTGTCTGGTTACATGATCTAACTTTTGATAGCCGGATGCGGATATGAATCAGCGCACTCGCTTAAGTATGGTGGTAATTCAGATATTAATAGTTTCACTGTTAATGGCGTTATTCGGCCGACTTTTTTATCTGCAAGTTGCAGCCGGGCCTAAATATCGCGATGCCGCACTTAGCATTCAAAGTCGCGACACTATTTATCCGGCAACCCGAGGATTGATCGTTGATTCCTCAGGTGTGCCGCTGGCGCTGAACCGTACTGGTTTGGCTGTGACTATTGATCGGTTAGCTCTTGATAAGCAATCAGATAAAGGTCAGGCAGTACTTAAGAAGTTGGCTAGGTTGTTGAAGTTGCAGTATCGAGATGTTTATCGCAAAACTCGATTATGTGGTGAACTCAAAGTTGGCAACCGTTCTGGTTGCTGGACTGGTACTCGCTATCAACCGATCCCTATTACCAAGGAAGCTAGCGCGGATGTAGCGCTTCAAGTTGTAGAGCGACCTGATGAATTTCCAGGTGTAGGCGCAACACCGATAGCTATTCGAAATTATCCAGGTATCGCAGGGGTAAATGCCGCCCATGTTTTAGGATATTTAGGACCACTAACTGATGCTGACTTAGCCGGTGTAAATGGCAAGACTTATTATCGCAGTGAATCAATTGGCAAGAGTGGTCTAGAGATTGAGTACGACGCTTATTTGCGGGGAATTCCTGGAATTAGAACCGTAATTGTTGATCGTAAAGAAGCGATTACCAGTGAAGGACAAAATACAAACTCGGTACCTGGTGATCACTTAGTAACAAGTCTTGACGTTCGAGTGCAAGCATCAGCCGAAAGCGCACTAGCTGATGCGGTTCGTCGATCTAGGGCAAGTGGACATCGCGCAGATTCCGGCGCAGCTGTTGTGATGGATGTAAAGACTGGTCGAATAATTGCTATGGCCTCATATCCAACTTTTGACCCAAATATGTGGGAGAAAGGTTTAACGGTTAAACAAGCAGAAGCACTCTTTAGTGAGACCAATGGCGTACCAGCACTTTCTAGGCCAATCCAAGGCCGTTTTGCACCGGCTTCAACTTTTAAGATTGTCTCGACAATTGCAGCAGCTAATGCTGGGTATGACTTAAACGCAAGATATAACTGCCCTGGAAACCTAAAAGTTGGAACTAGAATCTTTAATAACTTTGAGAGTAAATCTCAAGGTACGGCACCGCTAAAAAACATGATTGCCGTCTCTTGTGACACGGTTTGGTACAAAATAGCGTTCGATGAATGGTTGCGTGACGGCGGTTTGTCGCCCATTAAAAATCCAAATGATTACTTCTTTAAGGCCGCTGCTGGCTTTCAGATAGATAAGAAAACTGGAATCGACTTACCTTCGGAATCTGCTGGTCGCTTACCGGATCGGGCTTGGAAACAAAGCTGGTATGACGCCAACAAAGATTTCTACTGCAACTATCGCGAGAAAGCCGCAAAGTCGCAACAAACTCAATTCCTCTTATTGTTGGCCAAGGAGAATTGTCTAGATGGCAATAAGGTCCGTGCCGGCGATGCCGTCAACTTCTCAATTGGTCAAGGTGACACTTTGGTTACGCCACTTAAGTTAACTCAGATGTACGCCTCAATAGCTAACGGTGGAACACTTTGGAAACCAACGATTGCACGCGCAATCGTTAAGACTGACGGCACTGTGCTCAAGACTATTGATTCAGTTAAAACTGGAACCATAGATGCAGATGCCAAAACAATTAAGTTTCTAAAAGAAGCACTCCGCGAGGTGGTAGTAAGCGGTACTGGTCGAGGCACTTTTGCTGGCTTTCCAGTTCAAGTAAGTGGTAAAACTGGAACTGCTCAGGTTTTCGGACGTAACAAAGACGGTTCTAGCAAAGATAACACTTCATGGTTTGCATCCTTTGCCCCTAGCAATAAACCACAGTACGCAGTTGTGATGATGTTAAGCCAAGGCGGTTACGGGTCGCCTAACTCGGGAGTGGGCGTTCGTAAAATTTATGAAACAATCTTCGGGATTGTAAACAATAAAATTGTTCCAGAAAATGCCCTCTTTCCAAATGGTTTGCCAACAACACTGCCTAAGATTTCCCCATCTACTAAAGTTAAAATGAACGGGGTTAAGTAATGAGTCTGGTTACCCCTCGGTTTAATTATTATAAGAATCGCTCATATTTCCGCGGTTTTGATCCAATTCTTACCGCCACTGTTGTAGCGCTTTTATTCATCGGCACTCTCTTGGTTTATGCAGCGACTCGTGATTGGTATGCCGCAAACGGCTTAGATCCTGAGTACTACTTGAAGCGCCATGTAATTAACATTGCAATTGGTTGCGCTCTAGCGTGGGGCACAACCTTGATTGATTACCGATTGCTTCGTGCCTACACACCAATTCTTTGGGCACTTGGCGTTTTAGGTCTTGGCTTTGTTTTGATTCCAGGCTTGGGTTCGGAAGTAAATGGTGCGCAGGCTTGGATCGCGCTTCCTGGTGGATTCCAAATTCAGCCGGCCGAATTGGCCAAGATATCAATCATTGTTGGAATGTCTATGATTCTCTCCGAGCGCAGTCATGACAGTGATATTCCAAGCAACCAAAATGTAATTCAAGCCTTAGTTGTTGCCGCTCTTCCAGTGCTCTTGATTTTGCTGCAGCCAGATATGGGAACCGTATTTATCATCAGCTGCTCAGTTTTAACAATCATCGCAGCCTCTGGCGCTTCTGGTCGCTGGGTTGTGGCGTTGATTTTAGTTGCTGTTGTTGGTGTCTTTGGCGCAGTTAAATCTGGCGTGATTGATCAATATCAAGTTAAACGTTTGCAATCTTTTGTTAATCCAAATGCCGATACTCAAGGAAGTGGATATCAATTACGACAGGCGCGCATCACTGTTGGTTCCGGCGGCTTAATTGGCAAGGGATTATTTAATGGTCCGCAAACAAATGGTCGCTTTGTGCCAGAGCAGCAGACCGACTTTATTTTCACAGTAGCTGGCGAAGAACTTGGTTTTCTAGGTTGTGGTGTAATTATTTTGCTCTACTTAACTTTATTGATGCGAGCATTTGGAATTGCCCGTCGCGCAACGGACCCTTACGGGCGACTTGTCTGTACCGGGGTAGTAGCGTGGTTTGCATTCCAGACCTTTGAAAATATTGGAATGACGCTTGGTCTGATGCCAATGACCGGCGTACCGCTGCCATTTATGTCTTATGGGGGATCGAGTATGTTCGCGACCTTGATCGGCTTTGGTCTTTTGCAGAACGTTCACGCTCGCCAGCGCGGCTAATTCACGCTTGATTTGGATTTCGGGCCACATCTGTCATACTTGGGCAACAGTTCGGCGCGCACCCGCGATCATCGCGACCAGTGATTAGCGCGAACTACCAAAGATTTGCTTAAAGGTTTTCTACGACTACGCAACCGCGTACTGAGATTGATTTTTAAGCCGGACCCGCACTTAACAAGTGCATTTAGGATTTGAAGACATGGCTATTGCGCCAAAAAACCCGCGTAAGCGCGCGGCTAAAAAGACTCCCAAAGTTAAGGGCGAAGTAAGCCCAGAAACTACCCCGGTTGCATCAAATACTGAGGTCGCAAGCCCGGCGGAGAAGAAAACCAAGCCAGTTAAAAAAGCTGCCGCTGTTCCAGTAGCGATCTTCCAGGCTGCCCCCATTGCTGAGAAAAATAGCGCAGAGAAAAATGGTGCTGAGAAAGCTCCGGCGAAAAAAGCGCCAGCTAAAAAATCAGCACCCGCAAAAAGCGAAGAACCAATAGTTGAGAGTACAGCTTCGGGCGAGAGTGATTCAGATAGCGAAGATAGTTCACGTGGTCGCCGCCGCCGCCGTGGTGGCCGCGGTCGTCGCAAGCCAGGTTCAGTTAATCCTGATGAGAATTCAAGTACCGATGAAAATTCGGAAAATTCCGAAACCGAAGATGATGGAACTGGTACTCACCGTCGTCGCCGTCGTCGACGTGCAGCCGGAGATGGCGTAGTACCGGGTGAAGTAGTTGAAGAAGATGGTGTCGTAACAGTTGTAAAGGTGCGCGAAACAAAAGAGCGTCCAACTCGTAACGATCCAAAGCGTAATCGTCGCGAACGCAATGATCGCCCAAGTTCACGCGGTGATCGCGAATACCGTTCTGATTATCGCGAGCCATATCGTCGTCGTGGCACCATCATTACTGATACTGACTTGTTAGCTCGTCGCGAGAATGTTGACCGCGAGATGCTAGTTCGCCAAATCGCTGATCGTACCCAGATCGCAGTGATCGAAGACAATGTCATGGTTGAGCACTATGTAAATCGAAATACCAATCTTTCCTACGTTGGCAATATCTATCTTGGTCGCGTGCAAAACGTATTGCCAGGAATGGAAGCTGCCTTCGTTGATATTGGAAAAGGACGTAACGCTGTTCTATATGCCGGCGAAGTAAATTGGGATTCAGCCGGAATTTCTGAGTCTGAGCCACGCAAAATTGAAACTGTACTTAAGTCTGGTCAATCAGTTCTGGTTCAAGTTACTAAAGATCCAATTGGCCAAAAGGGTGCTCGCTTAACTAGCCAAGTTTCCTTGCCTGGTCGCTACGTGGTCTATGTCCCTGGCGGCGGCATGAGCGGTATTTCTAAGCGCTTACCTGAGCCAGAACGTAATCGCTTAAAGTCGATCCTAAAGAATTTAATTCCAGAAACAGCTGGCGTAATTGTGCGTACCGCAGCCGAAGGAGTTTCCGAAGAAGACTTAACCAATGATGTCGCTCGCTTAAAGGCGCAATGGGAAGATATTTATCAGAAGTCGATCAACCCAAACTTCCACGCACCTGCGGCTATTTATGTGGAACCAGATTTAGCTGTTCGAGTTATCCGCGATATCTTCAATGAAGATTTCCGTAAGTTAACTGTGCAGGGTAGCGGGGCATGGGATGAGATCAATAATTACCTTGGGTTGATCGCTCCTGAATTAGTTTCTAAACTTGAGAAGTACACCGGCGTTGGCGATCTATTCGCTGACTTCCGTGTCGAAGAACAACTAGCAAAAGCATTTGATCGTAAAGTTTATTTGCCTTCAGGTGGTTCGCTAGTAATCGATCGTACCGAAGCGATGATCGTGATCGACGTCAACACTGGCAAATTCATTGGCAAGGGCGGTTCTCTCGAAGAGACCGTTACTAAAAACAATTTAGAAGCAGCCGAAGAAATTGCTCGTCAACTTCGCCTGCGCGATTTAGGCGGAATTATCGTCATCGACTTCATCGATATGGTTCTTGAATCAAACCGTGAACAAGTTCTGCGTCGCTTAGTTGAATGTTTAGGTCGTGATCGCACTAAGCATCAAGTTGCTGAAGTTACTTCGCTCGGTTTAGTTCAAATGACCCGTAAGCGCGTTGGACAAGGTCTAATCGAAGCCTTCTCAACTACTTGCGATAGTTGCGCTGGTCGTGGAATCCATATTCACATGGAACCAATCAAAATTAAGGCCACCCCAGTTCCGGTTGCTAAAGAGGTAGAAACTGAGTCGAACACCGATTCAGATAGCGAGGCCTTCCAGACTGCCGAAACTGCAGCTGAGCCAGCTGCCTCAGGCCCTCGCAAAAAGCGTCGCCGGGCTGCTAGTTCAGGGATTATTACCCCCGGATCGGCAACTAGCTGACCCTTAGCCTCAGTTTGACCCAGGGTACGGGCAATCCGTATCCTTAACCCCTGCTCGCGCCCATCGGGTTCGCAGCCTAATTTAGAACTGGAGCTCCACTGTGTATGCAATCGTGAAGGCTGGCGGCCGCCAAGAGAAAGTCGAAGTTGGCGAGACCATCGTTGTCGATCGCATTGATAGTGCGACAGGTTCAACCGTTTCATTTCCTGCTGTACTAGTCGTTGACGGTGCGAGCATTACCTCTGATCCAAAAGTTCTAGCTAGCGTAAAAGTAACTGGCGAAGTTCTAGAAGAGCTAAAGGGACCAAAGATTGACATCCTGCGCTACAAGAACAAGACCGGTCACCGCCGTCGTCAAGGTTTCCGCGCACAGTTAACTAAAGTAAAAATTACCGCCATCAACGGCGTGAAGTAAGGGAGCGCAGAAATGGCAAGTAAGAAGGGTGTCTCCTCGACACGTAACGGTCGCGATTCAAATCCACAGTATTTAGGCATCAAGCGTTTTGGTGGCCAACTTGTAAACAGTGGCGAAATCCTTGTTCGCCAACGCGGTACTCACTTCCACCCAGGCAAGAATGTTGGCCGCGGTAAAGATGACACCCTATTCGCTCTAGCTGCTGGTGCAGTTGAGTTCGGTAAAGCTCGTGGTCGTCGCGTTGTAAACGTGGTCCCTGTAGCTTAATTTTCGGTTCTCATAAAAGAGCGAGCCGCACGTATGCGTGGCTCGCTTTTTTAATTCCATCAGGTAAATGATTTGATAAAAAGTAAGGAGTAGCAATGACAACATTCGTTGATCGGGTAACTCTTTATGCCGCTGCCGGAAAAGGTGGCGATGGTTGCGTTTCAGTTAAGCGCGAAAAATTTAAGCCACTCGGCGGGCCAGATGGCGGTAACGGTGGACGCGGTGGCGATGTAATTCTGGTCGTAGATCCAGATGTAACTACGCTGCTTGATTTTCACCACTCACCACATCGTCGCGCAACTTCTGGACATCAAGGTTATGGCGATCGCAAAGATGGTGTTTACGGAACTGATTTAATTCTCGGCGTACCAAATGGCACCGTTGTCTACGATGATCGTGGCAATCAACTAGCTGACTTAGTTGGTACTGGTACTACTTTTATTGCCGCCCAAGGTGGCTTTGGCGGCCTGGGAAACTTAGCCCTTTCATCATCAAAACGTCGCGCACCGGGTTTCGCTCTGCTTGGCGAACCAGGTGAAGAACGCACACTTCAGCTTGAACTAAAAAGCGTTGCTGATATCGCGCTAGTTGGTTATCCAAGTGCTGGAAAATCTTCATTGATTGCAGCTATTTCTGCAGCTCGTCCAAAGATTGCCGAATATCCATTTACTACTTTGGTGCCAAACCTTGGTGTAGTTAATGCCGGAGACACACGTTTCACCGTCGCCGATGTGCCAGGTTTAATTCCAGGTGCTAGCCAAGGTAAGGGTTTAGGTCTTGAATTCTTGCGTCACGTTGAACGTTGTGTAGCACTCGTACATGTTCTCGACTGCGGCACACTAGAAACTGATCGTAATCCGATTCAGGATCTCGAGATTATCGAATCTGAGTTGGCCGAATATGGAGGTCTCGAAGATCGCCCACGCATCATCGCGCTAAATAAAATTGATATTCCAGATGGCGCTGCAATGGCTGACATGGTTGCCGATACGTTGCGCGAAAAAGGTTACGAAGTTTATCCAGTATCTGCAGCTAGCCGTGAAGGTCTTACTAATTTAACTTATGCCATGGCGCGATTGATTCAAACATCACGTGCATCAATGGCAAAAGAAGAGCGCACTCGAATTATCTTGCGTCCAACTGCGGTCGATGATTCTGGATTTACCGTTAAAGCAAATGAAGATGGTTCATTCACTGTGCGCGGTGCCAAAGTCGTGCGCTGGGTTCGCCAAACAAACTTTAAGAACGCCGAAGCAATTGGTTACTTAGCCGATCGCTTGGCGCAACTTGGCGTTGAAAAAGAACTTTATAAAAAAGGCGCAGTTGCAGGTAGTGAAGTTCGCATCGGTTCTGGTGAAAACGAAGTGGTATTCGATTGGGAGCCAACGATTGAAGCTGGTGCCGAACAACTTGCCGGCCACTTGCATCGTCGTGGCGAGGATTCCCGCCTTGAAACAACTTGGAAACCAGTTAATCGAATCGATGATGTGCTAAGCGAAGCGGAAATTGCCAAGCAATGGGAGTACAACGTTTCCGACCCACACAACCCTAAAATTGCTGATGTCGTAGATCTTGAGCTAGCTCAATTGGATGGAGATGATGAGTGATGGCCCGAAACTCAATCGCCAGCGCCAAGCGCATTGTTATCAAGATTGGCTCTTCTTCTCTAACCGGTAACGCCGGTTCGGCACTAGATCCAGCTGCAGTTGAAAAAATTGTGGCAATTGTTGCTGCCGCTAAATCACGTGGCGCCGAAGTTCTAGTTGTTTCTTCCGGTGCAATTGCCGCTGGTTTAGCACCTCTTGGCTTAACGGCTCGCCCTAAAGATCTTGCAACACAACAAGCAGCAGCCTCTGTTGGTCAAGGTCTGTTAATCCATCGCTATACCGAGAGTTTTGCCCAACACTCAATAACTGCTTCGCAGGTTTTAATTACTACTGAAGATATTGTGCGTCGGGTTCATTATCAGAACGTGCAACGCACTCTGTTTAAGTTGTTGCAATTAGGCGTGGTGCCAATCATTAACGAAAATGACTCGGTCGGAACTCAAGAAATTCGCTTTGGCGATAACGATCGTCTAGCTGCGTTAGTTGCACTGTTAATTGATGCAGATCTACTGGTTCTGGTTTCAGATATTGATGCCCTGTATGACATTGATCCATCACAAGCCGGCGCTAAAGCAATTTCTGAAGTTACTGACTTCGCCGATATCGCAGCTATTGAAGTTGGCGGCGCCGGTTCTGCCGGTGTTGGCAGTGGGGGAATGGTTACCAAAATCGAAGCTGCTCGCATTGCAACTGGTGCGGGAATTTCAATGTTGCTTACTTCGCTTGAGCAAGCCGCCCAATCAATTGCTGGCGCTGAACTCGGAACTTATTTTCAAGGACAAGAACGCAAAACAACTTCACGGTTACTTTGGCTTGCGCATGCCGCAACGCCACAAGGGAAATTAATTCTCGATGCGGGTGCAGTAACAGCAATTTGCGAACGTGGCACCTCACTTTTGCCAGCTGGTGTTACCGCAGTTGAAGGAACTTTCATTGCTGGCGATACCGTTGAATTAGTTGGGCCAGATAGCAAAGTAATTGCCCGCGGCTTAGTTGCATTTGATGCAGTTGAACTGCCAGTAATGCTGGGTCGATCAACTAAAGAACTTGCGGCAGCACTTGGGCCAGAGTACGAGCGCGAATTAGTTCATCGCGATGACCTGGTACTTCTGTAGGCTTTGGTCATGAGCGCCACTACAACTGTTGCTGCGTTAGCTGAATTAGCTCGAGCTGCCGCTCGCACGCTTACTGTGGCAACTGGTGCTGAGCGCGCAGCAGCCCTTAACGACATTGCTGATGAGATCGAATCTCGCAGCGCTGAAATTCTGGCGGCTAACAAAGTAGATATTGATCGAGGTATTGCCGAAGGCATGCACCCACAATTACAAGATCGCCTATTACTTACCGCTGAACGCGTAAAAGGTATTGCAAGCGGTGCGCGCCAAGTAGCAGCCCTTGAAGATCC
>RFRA01000140.1 GCA_009924725.1 Actinomycetota bacterium | reverse complement strand
CATCCGGCAATGTGCGCGCACCTTTTGGCGTTGCCAAAGTGGCACCAACATCTTTTGCTAGATAGCCCTTCTTCGTCGCCCACTTAGTAAATAAACGAATCGAGACAGCACGCCGCGAAAGCGTGGTGCGCGCTCCCCCTTTGACCTGCTGGTTGGCTAGCCATGAGCGGATATGGGCAAGTTCTAGCGTTGCAAAATCAGTGACATCAAGTCTTTCTAAATGATCGAAGAATGAATCTAGATCGCCCAAATAGGCGCGGATAGTGTGGACAGAGAGATTGCGTTCTTCCTCTAGATGTCTAATGAATACATCGCGGATTGAATTAAACACGTATGTTGCATAATCTTGTAAAATATGAGGGCATATTGAGATTATACGCGCTTATTTGAAATTCTAATATTCTGATATCAATCAAAAACAAATCTAGTGAGAAACAGAAATAAAAATGTTTTCAACGTCATAGACTTAGACAAATTCAGAAACCGATGTCTCTAGATGTAAAAATCCTTTGAGAACCAGCCTTTGCCACCAAGGTCGTGCAATTGCGTAAAAACTTTATCATATTCAAAAGCTAAATTGTACATGTCATATTTTTTTCGCGCATAACTCGCCGTATATTGGCGTTCTTCTTTGCCCCAACTTCTAATTCGTCGTAGTCCCTCTAGCCAATCGCCCAGTGTTCTACATCGAAAACCGGTTCTTCCCTGGTCTATCGTTTCAGTGAATGCTCCAAAAGCGACGCTTAGAACAGGGGTGCCACATAGCATTGACTCGACAGCGACACCGCAAAATGGCTCGTAGTACTTAGACGGACACAAAGTAACGATTGCATTTTCAAACAATTTTGATCGGGTTTTGCCATGTACTGGTCCAACATATTTAATATTGGGAGATTTCAAGAATGGAGTGGGGTCGCCTTGACCGGCCAGAACGAAAGGTAGATCAGGTGTCGCCTTGGCAATCTCGACAACGGTATCGAGACCTTTAAAACTTCCTAACCTCCCAAGGTAAAGCACGTACTTTCCAGGTTTGGTTGAAATTTTCCATTCGTTAATGTCGTAATAGTTTGGAACTACCCAGTTGTAGTTTGAGCCCTCAGATTTTTTTGTAATTTCGGAATCCTGTCCTGCAATTTTATGTAAATGGCTAAAGGACTCATAAACGCGAAAAGAAAGAAACGGATTGTTGTAACCAATCCCAGATTCGATCCAGAATGCATGCGAAAGTTTCTCATTAAGCGCATCTTTATGTCCTGGACCAAACGGAAGACAAATTACATCATGCTTTTCAACATTCTTTTGAAGTTCGAGAGATAACCTTCTGTTAAATTCCAAATATAACGGCGTGCCGCGATCTGCAAATCTACCGATGAATTCTGGTGAACTTGGGTCGTGCTTTCCGATATATGATTCTTGTTCAGAGCGAGACATGACTTCAATATTCGAGCTAGCGCCACTATCAGCGCCCTCTACCCCGTAGTGAAAAACCTCATAACCCACCGATTTCATCATCGGCGAAAATCGTTTGATTTTTCCAGTAAAAGCGCAATGACTGTACTCCTCGCTTGTGACCGTATGTGGCAATCCAAGAATATGTAGTTTCATTCTTTGATAACTCACCCCTTACATCCTAATTCTCAATAGACAAGACATATCTCTCACCAACGATTGAGGTCGCATTTCTACCCAAAATTTTTAGGGGAAGTGCATCTCCAAACGTTCCAAGACTTTCATAAATTTTGAACTCGGCTTCCAAAAATGTTTTTATTATCGCATCAATATCCTCGTCCAAATATCCCTGAAGAAATTTAAGGTAGAGTGAAAACGAATAGCCGGACTCTAAAATTGCGTGTGTCGTTGAGAATTCCTTCTCATCACTAGTCAGCGATGTTGAGAAGCTAAAATAATCTAAATCTTCAATTTTTTCGGAGGTATACCCACCAAGTTCATTGACTGCCAATCGTGAACTCTCGTAAACAAGAAGGCTCAGACCATCCTCGACTTTTCCGAAAATGACTTCGACCGAAACCAGAAGTGGTTCTGAAATCCCCACGAAAGTCTTGTTGGGTCTGGTGATGTACAAAGTTGATGTACTTATTACACCATCGTTAGATTCAAAATATAACGTCAAATCAGACGAGGGAGTAATTGAAAAGAAATTACAGTCTAGTTGACTCACTTTTTCTTAGTAACTGCTGCTTTAGCGGCTGCTGCTTTAGCGGCTGATGCTTTAGCGGCTGATGCTTTATCGGCTGCTGCTTTATCGGCTGCTGCTTTTGTGGATTTAAGGTTCGCCGGTGTTTCTTGCTCAACTACTTGTAATTTGATCTTGACTAGTTGTGCAACGCCAACTAGGGAACGTAATTCCCGATTTTTCATCTCTTTCAACGAAATAGCTATTGATTCTGACGCTACGGCTGGAGTGAAGATTCCTGTTACCTGAACGGTCTGAACTATTTCGCCCTTTGCGTTTACTCCACGAGATGGAAGCGATATCACTTGGGTTAACTTCCCACCACGACTTGGATTTAGAGCAACGGCGATTAGAAGTTGTGAAGTCTCGGCAAGATTTTTAGCCTTTGCCTGTACCGTAAATGTTAGCATGTATGCCGAACCAGCATCTACTTTGGTCGCAAAGTTTGATTGGTTCTTAGAATTGAATCCAAGGTTAGAAATCTGAACATAGGGAATGGCATCAGATCCCGGAACACCTTGAGCACCAGTGTCACCTTTTTCACCTTTTTGTCCAGCTGCGCCAGATGCTCCGGTTGCACCAGTGGCTCCTGCCGCACCTTGAGCTCCATTAGAACCAACACCGCTAGCACCTGTTGCACCGCTAGCACCTGTTGCACCGCTAGCACCTGTTGCACCGCTAGCACC
>RFRA01000139.1 GCA_009924725.1 Actinomycetota bacterium | reverse complement strand
GCCGCCGCAATTGTGCTCTTTGAAATGATCACCGGTGAAAAGCCATTTGCTGCCGATACTCCAATTCAAATTGCGTACATGCATGTAAATGAAAAGATTCCACTATTAAGCAGCAGAGTAAAAGGTGTGCCTACAGCCCTTGAAAATCTGGTTGCCAAAGCTACTAGTGCTAACCCAGATGATCGGCCACGTGATGCTGGCGAATTTCTAACCGAGGTAAATCGAGTACGTGATGAAATAGACCCAAAGCGCAAGCAACTGAGCCTGCAGTTGGATTTACCAGTTGCGCCAATGCGAGAAGAAGTGCGAGATAAATCTCGTGCTGCCAAGCGTGCCGATGTGGCTAAAGCAGCACAAGCAACCGAGATAGTTACCCCCATGAACGAGAGCACTGCAGGAACGAAGAAGGATCGCGCTGAAGAACGTCGTCGCGTGAGTAAGCGAGTTCGACGCAATCGCATCATTGCTCTGGTGCTTGCAATCAGTGTTGGTGTTGTGGGTTGGTGGATCGTGCTTGGCCCAGGTGCAAAAGTTTCAGTTCCTTCAGTAATTGGCGCCTCGGTCGATAAAGCTAATTCACTTTTTTCTCCGCTTGGTCTAAAGAGTGAAGTAGCTGAACGGGTTTTTAGCGAAGAAGATGCTGAAGGTTTGATCATTGCCCAGGACCCAGCTGGCGGTGATAAGACTGATCCAAATGGAACCATTAAGTTAACGGTTTCTAAAGGACCAGAACGTTATACAGTTCCACAACTGGTTGGCTTAACACCTGAGGCCGCAGTAAATGCAATTGCAAAATTCCCACTAACCACCGGAACAATTACTGAAGTATTTAATTCAGAAATTCCCAAAGGATTTGTTATCTCGGCAGATCCCGCTCCGGGTACGAAAGTGCGTCGCGATGCAAACATTGATTTAGTTGTCAGCAAAGGAATTGAGACTCTTGCGCTTGCTTCCTACGTCGGAAAAATTGGCGAAGAAGCACTCACTGAACTAAACGATGCGGGCTTCGACGTTACTGTCACATACGCTTATGACGAAAAAATCATCCCTGGTGGGGTAATTTCGCAGAACCCGGCCGCTGGCGATATTCCCAAGGGCGCCAAAGTAGAGTTGGTAGTTTCCCAAGGCTCAGCTTTCGTAACTATTCCAACTAAGGGAATCGTTGGGCAGACTCAAGCTAAAGCGACTCAAATTCTTAAGGATCTTGGCTTGGGAGTTAAAGTGAAAACTTTAGGTGCCAACAAGACAAAAAAGGTTATTAATGTTTCACCGAAAGAGGGCACCAAGGTCAAACGTGGCAGCACCGTGACCATCACAGTAGGCTAGCCAAATGTCTAAAGCGAAAATTAATGGTCCACGGCTTGGTGCTCACACTCCCACCTCAGGTGGAATGGCCAAACGTTCAATCGCTTATGCCGAACTAACTGGCGCTGAAGTCATTCAAGTTTTTGCATCTAACCCACGCGGTTGGGCTATGCCGGAAAGTAACCCCGTAGCTGATGAAGAATTTCGCACCAAAGCGGCGGCACTAGACATTCTCACCTATGTGCATGCCCCATTCTTGATTAACTTGGGCTCACCTACCGTTGGTACTTACGAGAATTCAGTTGCCTCCACTGCTTATTCACTAAAGCGGGGCGCTGAAATTGGTGCCCTTGGTGTTGTTATTCATACTGGTTCTGCTGTTGATGTGAATAATGTTGAAAATGCCTGGAAACAAATTCATGAAGGCATGATGCCAGTCCTGAATGCTTTGGGTGATGATGCCCCGATGCTGCTGCTCGAACCAACTGCCGGACAAGGTCAATCACTAGTTAAGAAGTTAGATGATCTAACAAATTATTTAAAAGCTTTGGAATATCACCCAAAAGTTGGCATCTGTCTCGACACTTGTCACGTATTTGCAGCTGGCCATGACATTGCGAAAAAAGGTGGCATGACCGAAACCATTGATCTTTTAATCGAAATTGCTGGTGCTGAACGTTTCCAGCTGGTGCACGCCAACGACTCTATGGATGTTTGCGGTGCACTAAAGGATCGCCACCAAAATATCGGCGAAGGCTACATTGGTTTAGCCGCTTTCCAAGAGATGCTTGATCATCCAGTCATGAAGAATGTGCCAATGGTGCTCGAAACTCCGGGCATGGAACCTGAGCATGGTAAAGAGATTGAGCTGCTAAAGAAGATGCGTGGATGAACTCGCGTCATAACCTGCAATTAAAGTTAGCGCCTTGGGCGCTTTTATCGGTTTCCGTTGCTTGGGGTCTAGCTTTCGTAGTGATGAAGCCGGCGATCGAACGCCAAAACGTAAACAATTTTCTCTTTACTCGATTTGTTCTAGCTGTTCTAGTAATGATTTTGATACGCCCGCAAGTAGTAAAACTTTTTACTAAAGACCTTCTGCTGCGCGGATTTGGTGCAGGTCTATTTCTAGGTGTCGGCTATATTTTCCAGACCTTAGGGCTGGCTAACACCGGCGCTGCAGTTACCGGCTTTGTGACTGGGTTATACGTTGTGCTAACACCTCTATTTGCTGC
Organism: Actinomycetota bacterium; assembly: GCA_009924725.1. Taxonomy (GTDB): domain Bacteria; phylum Actinomycetota; class Actinomycetes; order Nanopelagicales; family Nanopelagicaceae; genus Planktophila. The sequence goes on along the minus strand of RFRA01000139.1, from coordinate 358 downwards.
CGTAATTTTTAAAGAGCGCATCTCAAAGACAGTTTGGTTCTATGTATTTTTGGCAACTATCGGTTTAGGACTTCTTTCTATACATGGCTTCTCTGTTGGCTATGGCGAGTTTCTCGTTTTCTTAAGTGCCATTGCATTTGCCGGTCATATCACCGCCCTTAGCAAATGGTCAGCTGGTCGCGATGTTTACGCTATGACAATTACTCAACTGATTATGTGTGCGATTTTGACTGGAATTGCCTCTTCGATCGAAGGTTATTCACCACCACCTGATTACGGCGTTTGGGCAGTAGTAATCTTCACCGCTGTTTTTTGCACTGCGATTGCTTTCATTGTGCAAACCTGGTCACAAGCTCAT
>RFRA01000138.1 GCA_009924725.1 Actinomycetota bacterium | reverse complement strand
TCACTGATTGAAAGTTTTCCTCGTTCGTAAATGTAGTCACGAAGCGTATGGCCTTCGACTAACTCCATCACAATAAATACGGCAGGTACTCCGCTTTGATTCCAACCTTGATCCTGCACTGCAACGATATTTGGATGTGACAGCGAAGCAGCAGCTTTCGCCTCGCGAATAAAGCGACCAACGAAATCTTCATCTTGCGCCAGATGTGGGTGCATAATTTTAACTGCAACTTTGCGATCTAATCGAGTATCAATTGCGCTATAAATTGTGGCCATGCCGCCGGTGGCAAGCAGCGCCGTTAACTGGTAACGGTCATCAATTAATTCGCCAGTCAGATCAGACACAGCTAAATCTTAGGCTAGCTATTGCGTAGAGAGGATGAATTCCGCCCTTTCGCGAGTTAAGTCGCGTGCAAAATACTCACTTTCCATTTTCTGCCAAATGATCATCTCGTCACGAATCTCATCGCCATCTCGCTCTAATACCCGAGCTAATCCAATGCTTTGCTCAATATCTAGCCAGATTGAAGTTGTTAAACTCGGATGCAACAGCAGATTAGAGCTACCGACACCTTCGATAATTAGAAGTTGTGCGGCCTTAACTTCTCGTGACCCAGAGAAAGCTGCGGCCGACCAGTTATAGATGGCTAAATCTGTTGCTTTACCGGCTTGTTGAGCTGCAATTAGTTGGGCAATCCGCAGAAATAGTTCTTCCGAAAGCGCGTTATCCCAACCGTTATACAACTCGTCAAGATGTATAACTTCAATTTCGTAAGTTCCGACAAATGCTCGTGCAATTTCACCAGCTAGCGTGCTCTTTCCAGATCCTGCTGGGCCGTCAATTGCGAGGACTAGTGGTTTAGCTGATTGGCTAAATAGGTCGCGAAGCGCTTCGTTGATCTGCATACCAACGCCTCCAACCTTGAACGGCTATTAAGGTAAATATTGCATAGAGGAATGAAGTGAAATAGTAACCCTGTTTGAAATAGAGAGCAGTGCCTGCCAGATCTACAACTAACCAGATAATCCAACTCTCAAATTTTTCTAAGACCATCAGTATCTGCGCAATTAACGAACCCACAAAGAGGAATGAATCAACAACTGTTGCCGCCGCACCAATTCGAGAAAGTAATGGCGCCAGCACCAACCAGAGACCGAGAATCCAGAGAACTGAATAAATGCGACCTCGGTTGCCTAATTTGCCTGGTTTGGCTCCAGATGGTGCCCAACCTTTCCAGCCACTAAGTGCAGCTGCAATGAATACAAATTGGAGCGCAGCACTAGCAATCAAGTTAGCTTGGTAGAAGAAGATCGCATACAACGCACTGCTACCTGCCCACCATGGCCAGGTGATTCGTTTCCCAGTTGTCCCTAACCAAACTCCAACCAAGGAAGTAACCGATGCGACAAATTCCAGTACAGATACTTGGTAATTCCAGGCAGTAAGTATTTTACCGACCGCACTTTTCTTTTTGATTTGGGATGCCTATGCAATTAACCGTGGCCATTGGTATTTTGATAAGAACCAGATACTGGAAATCTTCGGACCCTTCGGCATTCCGCTGGAAGAATTCTTATTTTTCATGATTGTGCCGCTAGCGGCTTTGTTAACAATTGAAGCGGTGCGAACTGTCAAGAAACATTGGGAAGTAGGGGACGAGTCATGACCTACACGCAAATCGCCCTCGTCGCAGTTTTCATTTCAGTATTTCTTGATCTAGAAGTACTCAAGACTCAGCTATTAAAGCGAAAAGTTTTCTGGACTTCATACGCCATCATTTTGCCATTTCAGTTGCTAACCAATTGGTGGCTAACTTCTAGAAACATTGTGATGTACAGCGAAGATGCAATCCTGGGAATTCGTATTGCATCAGCGCCGCTAGAAGATTTATTCTTTGGGTTTGCGCTAATTCTTTCAGTTATGGCGAATTGGGTTTATCTAGGTCGCAAAGCGCATAAAAACTAACGAGCCGCAATCGCCTTTACGTAAGCTTTACCTGCAACTCGTAATCGGCGTCCGGTAGAAGTTTTTGCTCGCTTATTAAAGATGTCATAACCGATTGCTTCAACTTCATCAACAATTCCGCAATAAAGTTCACTAGCCGCTTCGATACAAGGTCGGCTAGCTGGCTCTAGTTGCAAGATTCCGGGGGTTGCTTCGCGTTGCAATTGACGCACGCGCTCGATTTGAAACTTCAAGGCTGCGGTAATTTCCGGAGTCAACTTTCGCGCTTCTAACATTTCGCGATCAACCCCGAATTGGGATAGCTCATCTTGGGGTAAATAAACTCGACCTCGATCTAAGTCTTCGCCCACATCGCGAATAAAGTTAGCTAGCTGAAAAGCAACGCCTAGTTTTTCAGCTGGTTCATATGCAGCTGGGCTTAGAGCCCCCAAAATAGGGACCATTTCGAGACCGATTACCGCGGCTGAGCCATAAACATATTCCATCAAAGCTTCGTAATTGGCATATTCGCTAACCGTTAAATCCATGGTCATCGAATGAAGAAAAGCCACAAAATGTTCGTGTGGGATATTAAATCGAGTGACCGTATCAATTAGTGCGCGACCAACTTGATCATTGGACTCGCCACTTTCAAGTCCCGATAGAACTCCATCACCCCAGGTTTTAAGTTCAGCAGCTTTTTCGGCATCAGTAAGCGTTGAAGCCAGATCATCAACAATTTCATCGGCGTATCGGGCAAAACCATAAAGAGCATGTACAAATGGTCTTTTTGCTTTTGGTAATAGCAGCGTAGCTAAGTAATAAGTCTTGCCATGCAGGGCATTGAGTCGTTTGCATTCTTCATAAGATGCCCGCAACTGCAGATCAGTTATGCCGGCAGCAGTTAACTCATCCATTACTTAACTGGGCCCACAATTCGTTCGGCTGCTAAGCGACCAGAGATTAAAACCATTGGTACGCCAACGCCTGGTTGAGTTCCGGAACCTGTGAAA
>RFRA01000137.1 GCA_009924725.1 Actinomycetota bacterium | reverse complement strand
GCTGTGTCACCGAAGAAAGCTTCAACCGCTACCAGCGCTGTTGCTGCGTTGGCAGCCTGGTGCTTTCCGTGAAGTGGCAAGAAAATGTCATCGTATGACTCATTTAGGCCGCTAATTGAGATTAATTGGCCACCAACAGCTACTGCGCGACTAGCCAATGAATACTCAATACCTTCGCGAGCCACATCAATGCCAACTTCAGCTGCTTTGCGAAGTAGTTCGATTGCGGCCTCAGATTCTTGGCGAGCAAATACGCCAAATCCGCCGGGTTTTAGAATCCCACCTTTGGTCTGAGCAATTTCAGTGAGGGTACTTCCCAAATATTCAGTGTGATCGAGGCCAATCGGTGTGATTACAGAAACCCCAGCTTGAACCACATTGGTGGCATCCCACTCGCCGCCCATGCCTACTTCGATTACACCAACATCAATTGGATGTTCGGCAAATGCGGCGAAAGCTAGCGCAGTGATTGCCTCAAAGAAGGAAATGGGATTTTCAAACTTACTATCCATTAAATCAAGGTAGGGCGAAATATCGTTGTATGAGAAAATTAGTTCAGCCGCATTTATTGGCTGACCATTAATACTGATGCGCTCAAGATAACTTTCTAGATGTGGGCTAGTAAAACGGCCAGTGCGCAGACCCATTTCAAAAAGCATCGAATCAATCATTCGCGAAGTGCTGGTCTTGCCGTTTGTTCCGCCAACATGAATCGTGGGATAAGTTAATTGTGGCGAACCGAGAATGTCGGTTAGCGCTGCAATTCTTTCTAGCGTCGGCGCAATGCGAGTTTCAGGCCAGCGAGCAAGCAGCGCCGCTTCGATTGCATCGATGCGAATCTTTTCTTCAGGCGTCATGCTCATGCAGTTGGTAAAGCCGCAAGCGCTGCGGTAATTCGCTCGATCTCGGATTGCGTCTTAACTAAACGCTCTTTAATTTCAGTGACAACTTCTGCTGGCGCCTTGGCCATGAATCCTTCATTACCTAATTTTACTTGGGCAGTTTGTTGATCTTTTTGAACTGTCGCTAAGTCTTTAGTTAGACGAGCACGTTCTGCCACCACGTCGACAGTTCCGGATAGATCTAGTTCGCACTTAACTGAACCAATTTCAAAGGAAGCAGTTGGCGTAAATTCTTTAACTTCAAGTTTAAGAACATGGCCCATGGCGCTGGCATAGTTTGCCAATTCACCACTAGTAATTAAGCGACCTGGAATCTTGGCAGTTGCTTTAACGCCTTGGTCATTACGGAAACGACGCACCTCAGTAATCACAGACTGCATTTGAGTAACCAAATTTTCGGCAGCTTGATCAAGGTAACTCAAATTAGCTTCTGGCCATTGCGCAATCACTAGGGACTCTCCCCCAGTGAGGGAAACCCAAAGTTCTTCAGTAATAAATGGCATTAATGGATGCAGCAGGCGCATCAATTGATCAAGTACGTGACCAAGTACGCGCTGACTGTCAGCCGCGTTGCCAGTTGCAAAAGATTCCTTAGATAGCTCGAGATACCAATCGCAAAGGTCATCCCAAGCAAAGTGGTAGATCAACTCACTAGCTTTCGCGAATTCAAACTTTTCAAATAGCAAATCTGCCTCGCGAATAGTTTCGGTCAATCGGCTGAGGATCCACTTATCAATTGCGTTAAGTTTCGCAACATCTGGCATCGGCCCATCAACTGTTGCACCGTTCATCATCGCAAAGCGGGTTGCATTCCAAAGTTTGGTAGCAAAGTTGCGTGAACCGCCGACCCATTCTTCAGCCAAAGCTTGATCTGTACCAGGGTTTGCACCGCGCGCTAACGTGAAGCGCAATGCATCGGCGCCGTATTTATCCATGAACTCAAGTGGGTCAACCACATTGCCGCGACTCTTTGACATCTTCTTACCGAATTGATCGCGCACTAAACCGTGCAACATAATCGTTTTAAATGGGGGCACGCCATCCATCGCAAAGGTGCTCATCATCATCATTCGCACAACCCAGAAGAACAAAATGTCATAGCCAGTTACTAGAACTGTTGTTGGATAGAACTTAGCTAAATCAGCAGTTTTCTCGGGCCAACCAAATGTGGAAAATGCCCATTGCCCAGATGAGAACCAAGTATCTAGAACATCTGAATCTTGCGTCGCATCGTGAACAGTGTCCAACGGCGTGAATATAAGGACGCTTTTCAGCAACGATGCGACCTAACTCTTTTAGCTTGGCAACTACTGCAACACGGGCGTCGAAGCGATCCATGCCATCGAACTCAGTACCGCTGCCTTCCATAATGCCGTGCTCGTTCATGATTACTACGAACGGAACATTGTGGCGCATAGCCATTTCAAAGTCGTTTGGATCGTGAGCTGCAGTTACTTTCACGGCGCCAGTTCCGAAATCAGGATCAACTAACTCATCGGCAATAATCGGAATCATGCGATTAACCAACGGCAATAAAACTTCGGTACCAATCATGTGCTTGTAACGAGGGTCATCTGGGTGAACCGCAACTGCGCCATCGCCCATCATGGTTTCGGCACGAGTCGTCGCAACAACAATGCTTTGTTCGCCATCGCCATAGCGAACTTGAACAAATTCACCAGCATCATCTTGGTGTTCAACTTCAATATCGGAAAGCGCTGTTAAGCATCGCGGGCACCAATTGATAATTCGCTCAGCACGATAAATCAACTCAGCGTCATACATTTTCTTAAAGAGAGCAAGCACGGAATTGGACATACCTTCATCCATGGTGAACCGCTCGCGTGACCAGTCAACAGAGTCACCCATGCGGCGCATCTGTCCAAGAATCGCGCCACCTGATTCGGCTTTCCATTGCCAAACTTTCTTAACAAATTCTTCGCGACCTAAATCATGACGCGACATTCCTTGAGCAGCAAGTTGTTTTTCAACTACGTTCTGCGTCGCAATACCGGCATGGTCCATGCCAGGTAGCCACAAAACTTCGTAGCCTTTCATTCG
>RFRA01000136.1 GCA_009924725.1 Actinomycetota bacterium | reverse complement strand
CTAATGGTGCAAATGGAAATGTTGGTGCAACAGGTTCAACTGGACCACAAGGTGCAACCGGGCCAACTGGATTAACTGGTGCGCAAGGAACAGCAGGTGCAGCCGGTGGTACTGGTGCGACAGGGTTATCAATTGGATTACTTGGAAACATTGTTTTTGCCAATAATTTACTTGGAGGACCAAGTTCGTCAACAACCTCTTCAACCTTTTTAGTTCTTGAAGCAGGGAAAAGCTATGAGTTACAGGTTCAAATACACATTCATTCTGCATCAAATATTTTGGATGCAGTCGATCAAATTCTAGGAATTTCATTCACTGCCACAGGCGCTTCGCCTGTGATCACTGCGAAATACTTTTACGCGTCTGGAACTTTCTATAGAGATTCAGCAAAGGCATTCGAGGTAACAATTTATGCTGATGTTGTAATAAACGGTGCTTTGACAGTTGCAAATTCTGATTTAGTGATCAATCTATTTACCCCTGATTCAGTTTTGACCGCACTCGTTCCGAATGGATCATTTTCAGGAGTAAAGGTCGGCTCCATCGCATAAAGGAGGAATAAATACGCGGGGAGTAGAGGAGAAATGCTTGGAGCGGGTGACCGGGATCGAACCGGCATGGCCAGCTTGGAAGGCTGGGGCTCTACCATTGAGCTACACCCGCATGCGGTGTGACCGCTAGCGTACGGGCTAAGGGTATCGGCTCGGTAATCAGAGCACAAAAATTCCTCTAGACTTCCGACTTACGCCTCGGGGCGTAGCGTAGTGGCTAGCGCGCCTGCTTTGGGAGCAGGAGATCGGGAGTTCGAATCTCCCCGCCCCGACCAGTAGTACTTGTTTAACAGTCACCAATTTCTTATAAGGAGCAATCTGTGAAGAGCTCGGTCGAGACACTTTCACCTACCCGAGTACGACTAGATATCGAAGTCGAGTTCGCAGAATTAAAAGATCATGTTGATGCTGCATATAAGAAAGTCGCAACACAAGTAAACATTCCTGGTTTCCGTAAGGGAAAAGTTCCAGCTGCAATGATCGATCAACGTGTCGGTCGTGGCACTGTTATTGATGAAGCAATCAATTCAGCTCTGCCAGAGTTTTATAGCAAAGCTGCACGCGAACACACAGTGCTAGTTGTGGGTCGCCCAGAAGTAGATATAAAAGAATTTGTTGATCACGAAAAATTGCACTTCACTGTTGAAGTAGATGTGCGCCCCGAAGTAACCCTTCCTGATTTCTCAAAGATCACAATTGAAGTTCCTAACGCAGTTGTTACCGACTCAGATATTCAAGAGCAGATTGATGAGCTAGCAAAGCGTTTCGGAACTCTTACAACAGTTGAGCGCGCGGCTAAAGATGGCGACTTTGTGACAATTGATTTGTTGGCAAAGATTAACGGCGAAGAAATTGATGGCGGAAAAGCATCTGATATTTCTTACGAAGTTGGCTCAAACCGCATGATCGACGGCCTTGATGCGACCCTGGTTGGCTTAGTTGCCGGCGATACCAAGACCTTTAATACTCAACTAGTTGGCCAAGCCGAAGGCGAAACTGGCGACGTTGATGTTGCGGTTAAAGTTGTTAAAGAGCGCATCCTTCCTGAGATCGATGATGCATTCGCAAAGCTTGCAAGCGAGTTCGATACTTTGGCTGAGCTAAAGGCAGATACCGCTACACGCCTAGAGCGCTTAAAGAAAATGGAACAAGGTGCGCAAGCTCGCGACCTACTTCTCGAGAAATTGATTACAGATCTTGATATTCCGGTGCCAGATAAGTTAGTTGAAGATGAAGTAAATGCTCATCTTGAGCCAGAAGGTCGTCTAGAAGATGCCGCACACCGTGCAGAAGTAGATCTAGAAGTTCGCACTTCGATTAAGTCTGATTTCTTACTTGATTCAATCGTTAAGGCCGAGTCAGTCGAAGTTAATGAAATGGAATTAACTGAGTATTTAGTTCGCCAATCACAACGTTACGGAATGGCGCCAGAGCAATTCGCACAAGAACTTCAAAAGCAAGGTCAGATAGCGACATTGGTAGCTGAAGTTGCTCGCTCGAAGGCACTTGCTGGCGTATTAGGTCGCATCACAATCAAGGACACATCTGGCAACACCATCGATCTCGAAGCACTTCGTCCGCAGGCTGGCGAAGCGATTTCAGAAGAGGCTGCTGAATAATCGCTCTGCTGTAAGCGAACACGGCCAATCTGCGCATGATTTGTCCGAATTAGGGAAGCATTTCGCGCGCTAAATTGTTAAGGTCAATACACGCAATAAACAGGAGGCTGTCAGTGGATTTACAAAACCCGCAAACTAGCGAGATAACCGCTCGCTCTTCGCATTCAAGTCCAGGTGCGCTAGACGATCAGGTTTATACACGCTTATTACGCGAACGAATTATTTTCTTAACCGGCGAAGTTCGCGACGAGATGGCCAATGCAATTTGTGCGCAGATTTTATTACTTGCCGCCGAAGATGCCGAAAAAGACATTTACCTATACATCAACTCACCTGGTGGTTCAGTAACTGCCGGTATGGCGATCTACGACACCATGCAATATGTAAAGAATGACATTGCAACAGTTGGAATGGGAATCGCAGCATCAATGGGTCAATTCTTGTTAACTGCAGGCGCACCTGGAAAGCGTTACACATTGCCGCACTCACGCATCTTGATGCACCAACCACTTGGTGGCATCGGCGGTACTGCAACAGATATTCGTATTCAAGCTGAACAAATGGCTGCGACTAAAAAGATTATGGCTGAAATCATTGCTAAGCACACCGGTCAAACCGTTGAGCAAATCACTATCGATTCAGATCGTGACAATTGGTTTACAGCAGATGAAGCTAAGGAATATGGCTTCGTTGATCAAGTAGTTCGATCAGCTGGTCAAGTTTCAGGTAGCGGAGGAACAGCATGAACATCAACCGAGTAAACGAGATCACTAGTCGCTACGTTCTTCCTACAATTGAAGAAAA
>RFRA01000135.1 GCA_009924725.1 Actinomycetota bacterium | reverse complement strand
ACTTATGAATCCCCCGGTGATTTACAAACAGATGCGAATGGAAAACTTTTCAAAGAATCCTTCGGTATGGCATCGGCTCGTGCAGTAGCTGCACGCACATCACAAGAAGATGCATTCGACCGCGCACGTAAAGCGTTATTCGAAGAAGGCATTTCTACTTCGCGCATGTATTTAAATCCAGCCCGACCTGGTGTTGAAGATCTGCTTGACGAAATAATCGCCGGCCTTCGTTCGTCATGCACTTACGCTGGCGCTAAATCACTCGAAGAGTTTTCCGAGCGAGCAACAATTGGCATTCAATCAACTGCAGGTTTCGCTGAAGGCCGCCCACTTCATTCTTCTTGGAGTTAACGATCACCCGTAACGGGTGATTTCATAGGGTGATCTAAAGAGATATTAGGTATTTCAGTCACCCTCAATAACGGGTGCTACCTACGCTTATCACCTTAGGGGAATCCCGTTAACTTAAGGTAACAAAAGAGGTATAAGTGCTTAATTGGCGCCTGTTTGATTTAACTTCATTCACACGTCATTCCCGTGTTGAAATCAAGCAACGCATTTCAAAATCTCTAGTTTATTTGTTTCTTATTTCGTCTTTAGTCAGTATTTCTGTAGTTAAAACTGCTCCTAAGGCTGAGGCAGCTTATTTAGGAACTACCTATGAGCTTCCTTTTCTGTCATTCGGTGGTGGAAGCGATAGAGGTAGCAGTTTTTGTACCACCGACAATGTTGTTGTTGGCGTTACCTTCAACCAAAATCCAATGGTTTGGGGATTTAAGTGTGCCCCACTAAATTCTGATTTAACTATCTCGCCCATAACTTCTCTCCGTACCAGTTTTCCAAGTTATGTGTTCTGTCCCGATGGAACAGCTGCAAGTGGTTTGGGAATTATTAGCTCTGGCGGTTATCACTTAGGTCTTATCTGTAAAACGCCGCCAGGCATGAATGACACTGCGGTTGAAACAGAATTCATAGCGACTAATGCGACTACTGTGAGAATAAACCGAACAACAGCCGCATTAAATTACTCTATTGGACCCACAAACTGTACTAGCGGCGATTTACTAGTCGGCTTTCGCACATACTCAAATCTTTGGTTTGATCAACTTGCCGGTCACTGTGCCCCATTTCAGAAATTTAATATTTCCTACAATGTAAATGGTGGAAGTGGTACTGCTCCAACAACTCAAACCCAAAGTACTCCCGCCCAATCATTAACAATTGCTAGCTACTCTGGAACCAGAACTGGTTATACCAATGCCGGTTGGAATACAGCTGCAAATGGCTCTGGCACAACTCTTGCTGCAGGTGATATAAAAACTGACTTATCGGCAAATTTGCCACTCTATGTGCAGTGGAACTCAACGATTACTTATGATTCAAATAATGCCACGACTGGAACGGTGCCGAGCCCCACAACTGCAAAATCTTCTGCCGCGGTTACTACTTTGGCTACAAATAGCGGCACTTTAGCGCGAACTGGTTACACATTTAGCGGATGGAATACTGCTGCAAATGGTTCTGGCACAACCTATGCCGCGGGCTTAACAACATATTCATCACCCGGCGATATAACTCTCTATGCTCAATGGAATTCAACAATCACCTATAACGCAAATAGCAGCACTTCAGGCACTGTGCCAGCCGCAACAACTGCTAAAGGCGATGCAGCGAATACGACTCTTGCAACAAACTCAGGAAGTTTAGCTAGAACGGACTATGTTTTTGCGGGTTGGAATACGGCAGCGAATGGATCGGGAACTCTCTATGCGCCAGGCGTAACAACCTATCAATCGAACGGTTCGACAACTCTTTATGCTTATTGGCTACCTAAACCAGGAATTCCGACATTCCAGCAAAGCTCTGATTCAGGTAGTTCCAATACCGATTACATAACTAATGACTCAACACCCGAGGTTAGCGTTTCTGGATTGTTAGTCGGTGCCTCTGTCACAATTACGGCATACAACAACTCTACAAATGCTTCTGTGGGAAGTTGTACTTTTATTGCAATTTCGACAACCCAAAGCTGTTCTATTTCTACAGCGCTTGCTTCTAACAACTATTATTTTATGGCGACGCAAAATCTAAATGGTGGCACTACGCCCAATTCCGTAAAGTCAACACCAGTCGTTCAGATCGATACAGTTTTGCCGTTGTCTTATGTAACTACAGTTGGCGCAAACACCACTATCTCTTGGAAAAACTCTCAGACTGGTCAAGTCTCCTCAGATTCGCTGGGAACGGTTTATCTAGTCAGAAACTCAGTTTCTGTAACTGACCTTAATTCGATAACTTCGGCAGATGGCAGTCTTTGGAATTCGGTCTCAATCACACAAACCGGTATATCCACAAATATTTCATTAGCTGGATTACTGGGCGGAACTTATAAAGCTTATGCACTAGATGTCGCAGGCAATCTGAGCATCGCCTCTACATCTTCTATGTTGGTTTATTCGCAAGCCAATGCACCAACTGATTTAGTTGCCACTCCTGGCGTTGGGACCATGGGCCCGAAGTTTGATTTAACTTGGACAGCACCTACCGACACAGGCGGTGGCATAGACACTTATTTAGTTGAGTATTCGACTAACGGTGGAACTACTTGGGTGACTTATCCGCGAAATGCAAATGTAGGCACTTCCTATTCTGTTTATCCAGTGAGTTACGAAACTGATTATATTTTCAGAATATCGGCAGTAAATCTCTGGGGCACCGGAACTGCATCAACAAGTTCGGAAGTTAAAAAAGTTGCAATTCCAAGTTGTGATCCTGCAATTTCTCCGAATGGCGCCACATATGTTTTTCCGGTTGGTGTGTGTGCATGGACTGTACCTACCGGTGTAACTTCTATAAAAGTCGATGCGCGCGGAGCACAAGGTGGTAACGGTGACTATCCTCCAGGTTATGGCGGACAAGTAATTGGTACTCTCACAGTTACACCGGGTGAAACTCTCTATTTCTATGTGGGAGATCAAGGCTCGGAT
>RFRA01000134.1 GCA_009924725.1 Actinomycetota bacterium | reverse complement strand
ACATCGGGTACATCAGGTACATCAGGTACATCAGGTACATCAGGTACATCAGGTACATCAGGTACATCGGGTACATCAGGTACATCGGGTACATCAGGTACATCTGGTACGTCAGGTACATCGGGTACATCAGGTACAGCTGGTACCTCTGGTAAAGATGGTACTTCAGGCACTTCAGGTAGAGATGGTACTTCGGGTACATCAGGTAGAGATGGCACATCGGGTACATCAGGTACATCAGGTACATCAGGTACATCGGGTACGTCAGGTACATCTGGCACGTCAGGCACATCGGGTACATCGGGTACATCAGGTACATCGGGTACATCGGGTACATCGGGTACATCGGGTACATCGGGTACATCAGGTACATCAGGTACATCCGGTAGAGACGGTACATCGGGTACATCAGGTACATCAGGTACATCGGGTACATCGGGTACATCTGGTACATCGGGTACATCTGGTACATCAGGTACATCGGGTACATCGGGTACATCGGGTACATCGGGTATATCGGGTACATCAGGTACAGCTGGTACTTCTGGTAAAGATGGTACTTCAGGCACATCAGGTAGAGATGGTACTTCGGGTACATCAGGTACATCCGGTAGAGATGGTACATCAGGTACATCGGGTACATCAGGTACATCGGGTACATCAGGTACATCAGGTACTTCGGGTACATCAGGTACATCAGGTACTTCGGGTACATCAGGTACATCGGGTACATCAGGTACAAGTGGTACATCGGGTGTCGCAGGTACTTCGGGTACATCAGGTAGAGATGGTACTTCGGGTACATCAGGTAGAGATGGTACTTCGGGTACATCAGGTACATCCGGTAGAGACGGTACATCGGGTACATCGGGTACATCGGGTACATCAGGTACATCAGGTACATCTGGTACATCTGGTACATCGGGTACATCGGGTACATCTGGTACATCGGGTACATCTGGTACATCTGGTACATCTGGTACATCGGGTACATCAGGTACATCAGGTACAGCTGGTACTTCGGGCAGAGACGGTACATCAGGTACTTCTGGTACTTCAGGTAGAGACGGTACATCAGGTACTTCGGGTACATCAGGTACAAGTGGTACATCAGGTACTTCGGGTACATCAGGTACATCAGGTACAAGTGGTACATCGGGTACATCGGGTACATCGGGTACGTCTGGTAAAGATGGTACCTCGGGTACATCAGGTACATCGGGTAGAGATGGTACGTCTGGTACTTCAGGTACATCAGGTACTTCTGGTAGAGACGGTACATCAGGTACAAGTGGTACATCAGGTACAACTGGTACATCAGGTACATCAGGTACATCAGGTACAAGTGGTACATCAGGTACATCGGGTACGTCAGGTACATCAGGTGCGTCAGGTACATCAGGTACATCAGGTACATCAGGTACTTCGGGTAGAGATGGTACATCTGGTACTTCGGGTAGAGATGGTACATCCGGTACATCTGGTACATCAGGTAGAGACGGTACATCAGGTACAAGTGGTACATCGGGTACATCTGGTACATCAGGTACATCCGGTACTTCGGGTACATCGGGTACATCGGGTACATCGGGTACATCAGGTACATCCGGTATTTCGGGTACTTCGGGTACGTCAGGTACTTCAGGTAGAGATGGTACATCAGGTACAAGTGGAACCTCGGGTACATCAGGTACAAGTGGTACAAGTGGTACTTCGGGTACGTCAGGTACAAGTGGTACAACTGGTACTTCGGGTACGTCAGGTACAAGTGGTACATCCGGTACAAGTGGTACTTCGGGTACATCAGGTAAAGATGGCACTTCTGGTACGTCCGGTACTTCGGGTACTTCGGGTACTTCGGGTAGAGATGGTACATCAGGTACATCAGGTACATCAGGTACATCAGGTACTTCGGGTACTTCGGGTACATCAGGTACATCGGGTACATCAGGCACTTCCGGTACAAGTGGTACAAGTGGCACATCCGGCACTTCTGGCACTTCCGGTACAAGTGGTACATCAGGTACATCCGGCAGAGATGGTACGTCTGGTACTTCAGGTACTTCGGGTAGAGATGGTACATCCGGTACAAGTGGTACATCCGGTACAAGTGGTACATCCGGTACAAGTGGTACATCAGGTACAACTGGTACATCGGGTACAAGTGGTACGTCTGGTACAACCGGTACAAGTGGTACTTCTGGTACAAGTGGTACATCAGGTACAAGTGGTACTTCGGGTACGTCAGGTAGAGACGGCACATCAGGTACAAGTGGTACATCCGGCACAACTGGTACATCAGGTACAACTGGTACATCAGGTACAACTGGTACATCAGGTACAACTGGTACATCAGGTACATCAGGTACATCAGGTACATCAGGTGTAGCTGGTACATCAGGTACTTCAGGTACATCGGGAACTTCAGGTAGAGACGGTACATCAGGTACATCTGGTACGTCAGGTACATCGGGTACGTCAGGTACAAGTGGTACAACTGGTACTTCGGGTACTTCGGGTACGTCAGGTACAAGTGGTACAACTGGTACTTCGGGTACATCGGGTACAAGTGGTACATCAGGTACAAGTGGTACTTCTGGTACTTCAGGTACTTCAGGTAGAGACGGCACATCAGGTACTTCAGGTAGAGACGGTACATCAGGTACAAGTGGCTCATCCGGCACTACTGGTACATCAGGTACAAGTGGTACGTCAGGTACAACTGGTACATCGGGTACATCGGGTACATCAGGTACAAGTGGTACTTCGGGTACATCAGGTACAAGTGGAACCTCGGGTACGTCAGGTACGTCAGGTACTTCAGGTAGAGATGGTACATCGGGTACAAGTGGTACATCCGGCACAACCGGTACATCAGGTACTTCAGGTACATCAGGTACAACTGGTACATCAGGTACTTCGGGTACATCAGGTACAACTGGTACATCAGGTACTTCGGGTACTTCGGGTACATCAGGCACAAGTGGTACTTCGGGTACATCAGGTACTTCAGGTAGAGATGGTACATCGGGTACAAGTGGTACATCCGGCATAACCGGTACATCAGGTACTTCGGGTACATCAGGTACATCAGGTACAA
>RFRA01000133.1 GCA_009924725.1 Actinomycetota bacterium | reverse complement strand
TTAAGTTGATGGCGACCATGAAAACGCTCAGCAGTTGGTTCTTTAACCTCTGGATAATTTACTGTGTTAACTTTCTTAAACATCGTTGCAAAAGTAACCTCTTATTCTTGGCATTTTCGAAACCGAAATTAACCAACATAACCAGAAGCACGACAGTGCTAGCAAAGGCAATTGTGGCTGCTCTTGGAGCTCCATTTAAGGAAAGAACCCGCAATGTAGCCACGATCATGATCCAGGCTAATGAAACTGGAATCAAGACTTTCCAACCAAATTGCATGAACTGGTCGTAACGCATGCGGGGCAATGTGCCGCGCAACCAGACGAATACAAAGAAGAAGAGAATAACTTTGGCGAAGAACCAGACCATGGTGAACCAACCACCTAGCCAAGCTTCAGTAAAGCCAAGTCCTGGAGGTGCGTGGTAGCCACCTAAGAAGAGCGTTGTAGCAAGCGCTGAAACTGCAATGATGTTTACATATTCAGCTAAGAAGAAGAGTGCAAATTTAAGTGATGAATACTCGGTGTGGAAACCACCAACTAATTCGCCTTCAGCTTCAGCTAAGTCAAACGGCGCGCGGTTAGTTTCGCCCACCATTGAGATTGCATAAATGATGAATGATGGGAAGAGAACTACGGCGTACCACCACTGGTTTTGTGCTTCAACTATTTCGGAAGTAGACATTGAGCCGGCATAGATAAAGACCGCAACTAACGATAGTCCCATCGCAATTTCATAGGAAATTACTTGAGCGCTTGAACGCAAACCACCAAGTAATGGATATGTAGAACCAGATGACCAACCCGCTAACACGATGCCGTAAACACCAATTGAAGCGATCGACAAAACATAAAGAACACCGACTGGAATATCGGTTAACTGCATCGCAGTAACTTTTCCGAACAAAGTAACCTGGCCAGAGAATGGAATTACTGCAAAAGACATAAAGCAAGTCGTAACGCTAATGATTGGCGCCACAATAAATACAATTTTATCGGCAGCAGCTGGAATTAAATCTTCCTTTAAAGCCAACTTAACGCCATCGGCTAAGGATTGAATTAAACCGAATGGACCAACGCGGTTAGGACCAAGGCGCTGTTGCATACGAGCAACCAGGCGACGTTCGCCCCATACCGACATGAGGGTTAGTAGTACGCATAAAGCGAATACCAATACCGCTTTTACCGCGATTAGCCAGCCTGGATCGCCCGCGATTAATTGAGCATTGGTCATGCTTTCACCACCGTAACTACTGAGTTATGCGCGACTCCTAAATTGGCAAGCAATTGCGAACCGGCAGAGTTGCGCGGTGCCCACACTGCATCATCGTGAATATTTTCAACTAGGGCTGCCAACATGACCCAACCAGTGTCATTCGAAATTCTTAGGAGATCGCCATCGACAACGCCAAGAGCGGCGGCTCGCTTAGGTGAAATAACTGCAACTGTGCGTCGTGCTGTGCCCGCTAAATTCTCTTCACCCTTTTGCAGAGTTCCGAGATCAAGCAAACGACGCCAAGAAGTTAGGACAGCTTGATCACCTGATACTGAGTGCGCACTAGCTGCTGAAACACTTGGTGTAGCAACAGTTGTGCCATCCCAGTTTCCAATGGTGGCAATTTCTTTTGCGGCATTAGCAACCGTGCCGAGTGAAATGGAATGACCTAGCTCATCGGCAATCATGGAAAGAATTCTTAGATCGCTGCGGTTTAGTGAATCAACAGCGGTCTCGAATGCACGAGGGCGACCTTCCCAGTTAAGGAATGAGCCACTTTTTTCGGTGATTGCCGCAACTGGCAAGATCACATCGGCATACTTAGTAACTTCGCTATTTGCGATTTCAAGAGAAACTACAAATGCTCTCTTCAGAGCTGCAATTGTTGCAATCGGGTTAGGGCCATCAAGTGGATCAACGCCACCTACTAACAGTGCTGAAATCTTTCCGTCATTAACATCGCTAACAATCTGATCAGCGCTTCGGCCCAGTTCACTTGGAAGTGAATCAACGTTCCAGAGGGATGCAATATCAACTCGGGCAGCTGCATCAACTACTGGACGACCACCAGGCAATAAATTACCGATGGCACCTGCGGCGAGTGCGCCTCGTTCGCCGGCGCGACGTGGAATCCAAGCCAATTTCGCACCAGTGCGATCAGCTAAAGCTGCCACAGCACTCAATAAACCAGCGCTTTCAGCGGCGCGCTCGCCCACCAAAATAACTGACTTTTTAGTTAGTTCTTGAGTAGCCACAGCAGCGGCTTCTTGACCAGGCTGTACGCAAACGAAGTTAGCGCTCAGCTTTTCAACCGCAATAGATTCTTTGCTGCCAATTGAAGTTACCTTCAAAGCGCGCTTCTTGAATTGCTTGTTGATACGTAAGAAAACAATTGGTGATTCTTCTTCAGGTTCAAAACCAACTAGAAGAACGTGATCGGCTTTATCAATATCGCGGTAAGTAGTTGTGTTGTTAACTACGCGAGCGGCTAAGAATTCGCGTTCTTCATCGGATGAAATGCGGGAACGGAAATCAATATCGTTTGTGCCAAGTGCAACGCGAGCAAACTTGCTGTAACCGTAAGCATCTTCATAAGTCGTGCGACCACCAACTAGAACCGCAGCGCCACGGCTCAAGCCGGCAGCTGCTGCTGAAATTGCTTCGGGCCATGATGCGGTAACTAGTTCGCCATTTTCATTTCGAATTTGTGGCACAGTTAAACGATCAGTTGCGGTCACATATTTAAATGCCCAGCGACCTTTATCGCAGTTCCACTCTTCATTAACTTCAGCATCGTCACCAGCTAAACGACGTAGCGTCTTGCCACGACGAACATCGGTACGAAGATCACAACCTGATGCGCAATGTTCGCAAGCAGATGGGGTTGAAACTAAATCAAATGGACGAGCGCGGAAACGATATGAAGTTCCGGTTAGCGCACCTACTGGGCAGATTTGAACGGTATTGCCAGAGAAATAAGATTTAAATGGATCTTCTTCATAAATTCCAACTTGTTGTAGCGCGCCACGTTCGTTCAAAGTAATAAACGGATCGCTGGCAATTTGATCAGAGAAACGAGTACAGCGGGCGCAGAGCACACAACGCTCGCGATCGAGTAGA
>RFRA01000132.1 GCA_009924725.1 Actinomycetota bacterium | reverse complement strand
TCTAGGAAGTCAGCGGGTTCAAATACATCATCTACGACACCAAGCTTTAGCGCGTCTTTAGCTTTCATCATCGTGTTATTAGCCAAAGCATTTAACATGATTACTTGTACTGCGCGTTCTGGCCCAATCAATTTAGGTAGCAAAGTTGCGCCACCCCAACCAGGAACTAAACCAAGGAAAACTTCGGGTAATCCGGTGAGCGCAGTTGAGGCCAAAGTGCGGTAATTGCAATGCAAGCCAACTTCTAAGCCGCCACCAAGGGCAAGACCGTTTATGAAAGCAAAGGTTGGTTTACCTAGCGCTCCTAAGCGACGGAAAACATCGTGACCAAGTTTTCCAATCGCAACTGATTGCTCACGCTCGGTCAAAAACGAAAGCGCGGATAAATCAGCACCAGCTGCAAAGATAAATGGCTTACCGGTAATCGCAACTGCAACTACATCGCGCGCTGCTGCATCAGTAATTGCGGCATCTAGTGCCATAAGTGATTTAGGGCCAAAAGTATTTGGCCGGTTGTGATCGTGCCCGTTATCTAAGGTGATTAGCGCTAATTTACCGCTGGCACCAAAAGGGGCTAAATCAACTTCGCGAACAAGAGCATTTGTGATTACTTCTTCAGGAGCGCCTTCCGGCATGATGATTTCAGTAGCCATTTTTATTTGCCTCCCTTAAAGTTTGGGTTCTCCCAGATAATGGTGCCGCCCATTCCTAAACCAATACACATTGTGGTGATGCCATAACGCACCTCTGGGTGGGCTTCAAAGCCACGCGCCAAGTTAAGAATTAAGCGAACCCCAGAGGAAGCAAGTGGGTGACCTACCGCAATTGCGCCACCAACTGGATTAACGCGAGGATCATCATCTGCGATTCCAAAGTGTTCAAGGAAGCTAAGAACCTGAACGGCAAATGCTTCGTTCACTTCGAATAAACCAATATCTTCAATCGAAAGTCCGGCTTTTGAGAGCGCCTTAATTGTGGAAGGCACTGGCCCGTATCCCATAATTTCTGGTTCAACGCCTGCAAATGCGAAAGTAACCATGCGTGCTTTAATCGTTAAGCCAAGTTCGATTGCTTTATCTTCAGCCATTACGAGGGCGGCTGTCGCGCCATCATTTAAGCCAGCAGCATTTCCTGGTGTTACGCGTCCGCCAGGACGAAATGGTGTTTTCAATCCAGCAAGTGCTTCCATTGTTGTGCTCGGGCGTGGTGGTTCATCAACAGTTGCAACACTCCAACCAAGTTCTGGATTACGAGTTGCAGTAGGAATTAAATCTTTTTGAATGATGCCGGCTTCGTAAGCTGCAGCAGTTTTTATTTGTGAATTCAACGCATAACGATCAGCGCGTCCCTTGGTGATAGTAGGGAAGCGGTCATGCAAATTCTCAGCGGTGTTTCCCATGGCAAGAGCGTCGGTAGAAACAATTTTCTCAGCTAAGTAACGCGGGTTTGGATCAACGCCTTCGCCCATTGGGTGATTGCCCATATGTTCAACACCGCCGGCAATTGCGACATCGTAAGCACCCATTGCAATTGAACCAGCAACAGTTGTGACCGCAGTTAGCGCGCCCGCGCACCAACGATCAATGGAATATCCGGGAACACTATTTGGCAGCCCAGATAGCAGTGCTGCACTGCGACCAATGTTCATGCCTTGATCACCGCTTTGGGTTGCAGCAGCGATTGCAACATCATCAATTATCTTTGGGTCGAGTTTTGGATTGCGCTCGAGTAAGCCACGGATAGCACGAACAATTAAATCGTCGGCCCGGGTACCGGCATATAAACTGCCAGCTTTTCCAAATGGAGTACGAACTGCATCAACTATGACAACTGAGCGCGACATTGCGGGAGCCCTTCGGTAAGTGTTACCAAAGGCTACTGGTCGGTAAGGTTAAGCAGCAACTAAGCCGCTAGTTAATTGCGCTACTAATTAAGCAGCGGCAGATTTAACTGGGGCTGGCTTGCTGGTTGCTGGCCTTAAGTAAATGTAGAGCACGACTGCTAAGTAGGCGGCCCAGAGAACAAACTGAAGTAGTGAGGTCGTGGTATCAAAGCCAACAGTGCCGGCAAGTACGCCTCCGAGAAGTGATTCCTTCGCGATAACTGAAGTTACATCCCAGATGAAGAAATCAGCACCGGGCAACCAGCCAAGTTCTTGATACTCGTGAATGCCGTAACTGAGAACACCAGCTGCAACTACGACTAGCGCAATTCCGGTGTAGTTAAAGAATTTTGAAAGATTGATCTTGATCGAACTGCGATAAATCAGATATCCCAGCGTAATTGCTAGACCTAAACCTAAGACGAGGCCAACAGTTGCTGTCGGGGTTGAGGAAACCGTCTTAAAGTTGGCATAAATAAAGAGCGAAGTTTCTAGACCTTCGCGAACCACGGCAAAAAAAGCTGCTGCAGCAAGGGCCAATGGGCCAGCCAGAACAGCGGTGCTCATTTGGCCTTCTAGTTGACCCTTTAGGTGACGAGCAGTGCGCTTCATCCAGAAAACCATCCAGGTAACAAAGCCAACTGCTAGGAATGAGGTAGTACCAGCAAAGAACTCTTCGCCACGGGCACTTAATTCGGTTGAAGTAATAGTCAGAAAAGCTCCGGTTGCCAGGCTCACTACTACGGCTAGGGAAACACCTGCCCATAGTGGGGCTAGCAGGCCTTTACGGTCGGTCTTTACGAGGTAGGCAACGAGAATTCCTACGATTAGGGCGGCCTCTAGGCCCTCGCGGAGGGCAATAATGAATGTACTCAACATGGAATAAACGTACTAGCGTCAATTTAATTACGCAACTCCAATGTTGCGTAATTCGCGTCACTCGGGCTCGGTGGCCGCTTCTGGCGCCTCAGGCAGCACTAAAGGTTCGCGCTCGAGCAGGGCAGCGCTGACTAAATCGGCTATTTCAGCTACCTGCCAGGGCCGCGCCCCAAGTTCGAGGGCATCTTTGCTCACATCGCTGGAAAGTTTCCAAATCAATTTTCTAATTACTTCAGGTGAAATCAAATTCTCCACTGGAATGTTTAACTCTGCTGCGCGTAGTTCAACTGCAGCACGAGCATGAGTAAAGGGTGCATATTTCTCCGGGAAACGTTCTTTCCAAATCTTCGTCGGTGGCATGGAATCACCAGCG
>RFRA01000131.1 GCA_009924725.1 Actinomycetota bacterium | reverse complement strand
AAACGTGGATCAACTGCATTGATCACCACATCGGGCTTGGCTTTGCGAATTAACGCACGAATATCTTCGAGTTCAGCGGCGTTTACTTCAGCGGCTGAAAAACGGGCATCTTTAACGCGGGCGACTGCTTCTTCGGCTCGAGCAAAATTGCGATCGGCAATGACCATAGAAGAGATAAAGCTTCTGCGGGATGCGATATTGGCAATTGCTCTACCGACGCCACCAGCGCCTATTACTAGCGCTTTCATTGTTGGCCTCTCATGAGGAAAAAACTCCATCTCGGTAGAAGGCCGAGGCTACTCCGCATGAGCGTGATCTGCCAACCTTATTGGAAGGTAGATTTCACCTATTAATTCAGGTCCCCGTAGCTCAGTGGATAGAGCAACCGCCTCCTAAGCGGTAGGTCGCAGGTTCAACTCCCGCCGGGGACACACATTCAATTCGAACTCTTTAACTCGACTGAGAAACAGTTGTCTTAAGGTACTTCACAAGATCTCCCTTAAGAGTTATCCATTTTTTTCCATAGGTTTTCTCGATACCTTTGTAGAAATCCTTCTCTGTTGAAACATCCTTAAGCATTTGAACAATCCCAGCATGGCCCTTTAATGTGTAGAGATATTCATGCATAACACTTCCAACCGGGTAAGCGCCATCAGGTCCACATTTGGTGCTGTCGAAAACTGGGCCAAAACTATCTATTAGTTTGGCCCAGTTATTTGAAGGCTGCTTATTCAATCCGCTAAAGCCTAAGAAAAAAGGTTGAGTATTTCGCTCTTTTATAAATTCCTTTAATTGCTTCTCACTAGTAGCACCTAAGTACAGGCCGTAGAAATAAGCGCCCCCTTCTACCTGCCAGCAACTAAGTTCCGACATTTGATTAGACGCGATACTAAATTGCGCTAAATGTGTGTACTCATGGGCAGCGACTTGAAAATCATTGGAGTCGGATTCCTTTTGAGTACCGACCATATAGCTCATCCATAATTTCCCATTTTCGCCCGTAATTCCTGCCCAATTACTTCGACTGCCATTTCGATTAACTTCATCATCAAAGTTTGCAATGAAATTCTCAGAATAAAGGCCTAAGTTTTCAAATTTCTCAACAACCCAATCTCTATCTTTTTCGGTAAAGAAAATAGTGGGCAATGGTTTAACTGGAAGATATTGGGTCTGCCATAGTTTTGCTGCTTGGTTAAAACTCTCGAGAATCTGATTCGCGGATACTACGCTCACTGTTGGGGATAAATGGATGTCTAGCGCAGTGGTTACATTAGGCAGCAAAGACCTAATTGATTTTAGGTCTTTCCACGAATTTGCCTGTATTTGAGCAACAGAAGGTTGCCAACTCAATTTGGAATCTAATTTCGTGCAGATTAAGGTCAATTTTCCTAGCTTCGCCGTGGCTTTCACTTTCACACAAGTCTTATCCACTTTAGGAGTTGTATTCGCTCCGAAAGCCAACTGTGATTGCAGATTGGTTAACAGCAGGGAAGAAACTAGAAATAAACTTACGAAGACTTTTCTTGCCCGGCTTGAAGCACTCACAAAATGACCTAACTAAACACCACGGTGCGCTTACCAACTACGAAGATTTTGTCTTCCGAATAAAGCTTTACTGCTTTAGCCAAAACCCGACGTTCTATATCGCGTCCGATAGCAATTAATTCTTCAGGCGTTGCAATGTGAGTAACGTGAGCAACATCTTGCTCAATGATTGGGCCTTCATCTAAATCTCTAGTTACAAAGTGAGCGCTTGCGCCAATGATTTTCACGCCACGTTCGTGTGCTTGGTGGTAAGGCTTGGCACCTTTGAAACCAGGCAAGAAAGAGTGATGAATGTTAATAATTTTTCCAGGCATGCGATCGCAGAACTCAGCTGAAAGAATTTGCATATAGCGAGCCAAAACTACAAAATCAATTTTTAGTAAATCAATCTGCTTAGTAATTTCAGCTTCTTGTGCAACTTTATCGCCGGGCAGATACATAAATTTAACGCCATGTGATTCAACTAGTTGCCGAAGATCCTCATGGTTTGAAATCACTAATGGAATCTCAACTTTAAGTTCGCCGAGTTCATTTAAATAAAGTAAATCTCTTAAGCAGTGACTCTCTTTGGTAACCAAAACGAGTGCGCGCGGGCGCTGTGAAGTTGGGCGAATGTGTAGTGATGGGTTGTACTTAGCCAAGCCTTCACTAAGTGATTTCTCGGCTGCCGCTTGGCCTTGTGATGTTTCAAAGCGAGTGCGCATAACAAAAGTATTTGTGGTCGGATCTGTGAATTGCTGGTTCTCAATGATGTTTCCGCCGCAGGCTAGAATCGCCGAAGTCATCGCATGAACGATGCCTGGTTGGTCAGCGCATTGCAGGGAAGCAATTAAATCCATGGCTAAAGGGTAAGGGCTATTAGTGCTTAAGGGTAAATCGCTGCATTGCTTTAGGTGCCCACCAGTTACGTTCGCCTAAGAGGCGCATCAATGCCGGCACGAGTAGGGCGCGAATCAATGTGGCATCGAGAAGAACTGCAAATGCAACTCCGAAGCCCATCATCTTTATTGAAGTGACGCCACTTGTTACGAACGCGGCGAATACCACTGCTAGAAGAACTGCTGCGGCAGTAATTATTCGTGCTGATCTTTGTAAACCAGTAGCTACTGATTCGATATTCGATTTTCCTAAGAGGTGCTCTTCGCGAATGCGGGAAAGCAAGAAGAGTTCGTAGTCCATTGATAAGCCAAAGACGACCACGAAAATCAAAATAGCAATTGAAGTATCTAGCGAGCCGGTTACCGTGAACGAACCAACGAGCCATTGCAGGTGGCCGTCTACGAAGATCCAAGTCATAACGCCCATAGTTGCGGCAAGTGACATGACGTTTAGTAGGACTGCCTTAATTGGCAAAATAATTGAACCAGTAAAGACGAAGAGCAGAATCAAAACGCTGATAGCAATCCAACCTAGCGCTAAGGGAAGTGTCTCTGAAATTCCATCTTGAGTATCGGTGTAATCAGCAGCAACACCACCAACTAGCTTTCCGGTCGGTGCTGGCAAATCACGTAGATCGTGAATTAATTTCTGCGCTTCTGGTGAACGTGGCAACATAGATTCATAAGCCGTTATTTGAATATCGTTTCCGATAATTCTTGGCG
>RFRA01000014.1 GCA_009924725.1 Actinomycetota bacterium | reverse complement strand
AGGGTGAAATCAATGTTTCCCGGATTTTGAATAGAAATAAAGATCTCATGTGGCAAATTAAGTTTGGGTGGAATTATATTCTCTAGTCGGTCAGCCAGAGTTGAGTACCCAATAGTTAACAGTTTCTCGGTCATCAGATTTAGAACTTACTCACTATTTGTTCGAGCTCTGGCGAATCTCATCAGCGCAGTTGAGATATTTGAGAAATTAGAATTCTGCATTTTTAGACCAAAAAAGAGCACGATGGTATTCGAAGTGCTGATTCCATCAATATAGCTAAGATAAATTAAGACTCCCAGGAGAATCAACATCGCGATTCCCGATATAAGAACGCCTATTTCGCCAGACTTAACTCGAGTTCCGATTCGTACCGCATTAGTAATTAGCTCTTTATTTCTTCTTGCAATTACAAAGCCACGCTGGGCGTCTAGCTGATGACTAAATAAGGCTCCGTACACTTGGAAAATGGCCAGCACTACCAAAATATTGACTACTGCGAATTGCCAACTTAAATATGCGAAGAAAAGAATGATCACGCCGAGCTGAGTGCAGGTACTCAGAATATTTGTTAATTCAAAAGCAAGTGACCAGCGCCAGTTTTCCTTTGCCGCAGTGACATCAGTACTTGATTCCTTAAAAGCCTTTTCAAAAAATCTGACTTTGTAAACACGTTGGAGAAAGTGTCCCGCTTTAGTAACCCCAAAAAATAGAAAAAACCCAACAATCAAAATTACTAGTTTTGTTGTGTCCATACTTTTTTCATGACCAATAATCTTGGTAAATATTTTTGCGACCGCAAGTTCTGAAACAGAAATCATGGCGGCAATGAGAACTAAGCCCAGAAGTACAACCCGATCTTTGTTGGTAGTAAATAAAGTTCTGACAGCGTATAACAACTCTTTTACTACGATTAGCATTTCTTAATTATTCCTCAAGTTGGCAGACGTTACAATCGCAGCTATACGTCCCACCGTTACAGAAACCACAAAATTTATTGGAGTTTGAAGAGCGATATTTACTCTCATAAGCGGTAATCTATCGTGCCTAAGCGATACTTCAGCGATAGTTAGGTCGAGACGGTAGATATGGCGAAACAAAGCGCAACAAACGCAATAGTTTGCTCGTTTTATACGGCTGATGACTATTACCGCGGCCATGGTGCCAGACTTAAGGCCAATCTCGAATCACTTGGTATCCCTTATGAGTTACGTGAAATAGCCAAACAACCCGGTGAAGACTGGGCAGATATCTGTCGTAAAAAAGTTGCTTTTATAGCTGAAGTTTGCGTGGCAAACCCTGATAAAAAAGTTTTCTGGACAGATGTAGATTGTGAAATATTCGCAATCCCTGACTTCATTCTCAATTCAACTGCAGACATAATTGGGTTCCAACGCGGGTTTAGTAATCCCATAAGAATTGGTTATGAAAATCGCGGGCGGTTCTGGGAGCCTTGCTTTTGGGGGATAAATACCACCCCTCAGGCAAGACGCATGGTTGCGGCAGCAGCTGAATTTGAAGCCGTGGCAACTGTTAAAGCTACTGATGACTTCTTCTTTGAAGCTGCCTGGCGAGCTGTTTCACCAAATATGACTTTCCAAATTATCCCCTCAAATTGCGCAGTAGATAAAGGCAGAGGTTCGCTTGAAGGCCACGAAGTCTTCTTTAGGTTTGGATCAAGCGGTCAGGTTGATAATTTCAAAAATAAGGTTGTCCAACATAAAGGAAATAACAAGAAGAAGTTTGGGCTAAAGAAAGAGCTACTAAAGTTTGCTCAGGTTGTTGAAGAAAGACTACCGGAAGATTTGTCGAACAAGGCAAGAGCTATTGTCGATGCATCAGGTGTTACCGGGTTTTTAACTGGGAAAAAACATCAGAATCTCAGTAGCAAAATCATTGACGAAATTGTCGCTGCTGGTAAAACTGGTGATTCCATAAAGTTTAATAAATCTTTTGCCGAACTACAGAGTGCTTCATTGCCAACCATAAATGAAAGCGCAGCAGTTAAGGCAGCTTCTAGCTATTTGAGTTACTCCTCAAAACCAAGTGAGAATAAAATTCATCTAGCCTGGTGGGAAAATCCATATCCAGGAAATTATGGTGACTGGCTAACCCCTTACATCTTTAGTCATTACACACAAGAGAGAATCATTTTTCAAGGTTTGACAAGCCGCGCTGTTAGAAAACATATAGTCAGTCTTGGCTCTGTCGGCCGATTTATCAAGAGTAACTCTGTTGTAGTGGGAACCGGAGTGAGCTCCTTTAAATATCCGCTTAACACGAAGGCTGACTATGTCTCGGTGCGCGGGCCCCATACTGCTGATTTATTACTTAAATCAGGCGGGCCAAAAGTCGAGAGCTTCGGTGATCCAGGCGTAGTGCTCTCAAAAATTCTGCCTTTAACCCGAGGCGCTACTAATGGACGAATTGCGCTCGTGCGTCATCACACCCACTTGCAGGCTCCGGTAATCCTTCCGAAAAACTTTGACGAGTTATCCGTTCTGCTTTCACATCCTGATGACATAGTTTCATTCATTAAGAAACTTAATGAGTATGACAGTGTCGTAACCAGTGCCATGCACGTACTAATCACGTGTCAAAGTTATGGAATTCCTTGCGCTCTCGTGGTATTTAAAGGTTTTGAAGAATATGTGCACGGCGATGGAATTAAATATCTTGATTACGCATTAGGTGCTGGCGTAAAAGCAATTAGCCCAACCCCAATAAATCCAAAATTGGAGTGGCAAGAAATCAAACCACTCCTGGAAACTATCCAGGTTTCAGATTCAAAAATTGCTGAAGTCGAAGCCGCAATCAAGGAAGGTTTGCGACGAGTAAACTGAAGGCGATTCTTATTACTTAACTGAAAGGCCCGCATTCTTTAAGAAAGGAATGATCGCTGCAATTTCATCGGCGTTAAGTGGAATCTGAGGTGGCGCCATGCGAGCATCATCAATTACTCCAAGATGCTTTAGCGATGCTTTGAAAGCACCAAGTGCTGATGAGCCGCGGCCCATGCGCGCAGTCGAACCAACATCAACTAAACCGAACATTTCAGTTAGGCGTTCTTGCTCTGCTTTGGCTGCCTGGTAATCGCCAGCAGCTACTAGATCAAAGATCTTTACATAACCGGCTGGATCAATATTGCCAATACCTGGCACCACGCCATGTGCGCCAAACATCAAGGCTGAATCAACGGTCAGTTCAGAGCCAGTAAGGACCACAAATTCATTTAGCCCCAACTTCTTGGCACCAAGAATAACTGCTCTAATTCCAGCATCATTGCCGGAAGAGTCCTTAAGCCCTTGTATTACGCCCTCTTTAGCGAGTTTCAGCACTGTCGCAGTTTCAAGTTTTACGTTATTTGCTGCAACAGGAATGTCGTACGCGTATAGAGGAACATCGCCACATTCTTCTTTGACTAGTCTGAAATGTAGTGCGATCTCTTCTGGGTGGGTGCGAACATAAAACGGTGCAGTTATAACTATTCCATCGATACCAGCTGCAACTGCGGCGCGTACATGTTCATTAACACGAAGCGTCGTCATGTCGATAGCGCCAGCAACGACTGGTACCCGTCCTGCGGTTTCATCAATGGCAATACGAATTACATCTGCACGTCGCTTATCAGTTAAATAAGCAACTTCACTGGTAGAGCCAAGAACAAAAAGGCCATGAACTCCACCGTCTATGAGGTGGTTGATTAAGCGACGAAATGATTTCTCGTCAACTTCGTAATCGGCGGTAAATGGAGTGCAAACTGGAGGAACTACACCTCTTAAAAGTTTTGAATTGGTCGCCATTACTTTGCTCCTTTGTTTAGGTGACAGGCGACTTGATGGTCACCCTTTGAGATATTTGAAATTTTTAATACTGGGCGTTCAGTTCGACAGATGTCCATAACTGAAGGACAGCGCGTTGAGAAAGCGCACCCCTTCGGCATGTCAATTGGGCTTGGCACTTCTCCTTGCAATGCGACACGTTGATCTTTAGCAGTTGGATTCATGCTGGGAACCGCAGATAACAATGCGATTGTGTAAGGATGCTCTGCTGCCTCGGGCAATGAGTCGGCCGGAAGAATTTCAACTACGTTGCCCAAATACATAACTGCGACTCGATGTCCTACATAGCGAGCAACGGCTACATCGTGAGTTACGAAAATAAATGACAGACCTGTCTCTTTTTGAATCTTCAAAAGCAGGTTAACTATTTGTGCTTGAATAGATACATCAAGGGCTGAAACAATTTCATCGGCGATGATCAGCTCTGGCTTAGTCGCTAAACAGCGTGCGATAGCTAAGCGTTGGCGCTGACCGCCTGAGAACTCATGCGGGTAGCGCTGTAGATATTCGGGGCGAATGTTTACCATTTCGCAGGCTTCCAGAATTCGTGCAGATCGTTCCGCTTCATCCTTGACGCCGTGAACACGAAGAACTTCATCCATTGCTGCACCAACACGTTGACGCGGATTAAATGAGGTGTATGGATCCTGGAAAATCATTTGGACTTTCTTACGGAAACGCATTTGATCTGCGCCACGCAAACTCGTTACATCTTGTAGTCCCTGTCCGAAATCAAACGAAAGCTCGCCACCTGTTGGCTTATCTAGTAACGCCAACATACGACCGAGTGTTGTTTTTCCACATCCTGATTCCCCAATAACTGAAATGGTTTCACCTCGGAATACTTCGAGATCAACACCATCTAAAGCTTTTACATAACCTTTAGTGCGTCGCAAAACTCCACCAAGCACTGGGAAATGCTTTTTAATCTGTCCAACTTTATACAGCGGGGTGCGTGTATTACTCATGTAAGGCACCGCTAGCCAGAATAGGTAGTTTTCCGTTTTCGTCTAAACGAACACAACGAACATCATGACCTGGATTAACTTGAGTCATCTCAATCGTCTTTTCCTTACAAGCTGCAATTACGTAAGGGCAGCGTCCAGCAAATTCGCAACCAACTGTTACTTCTGCAGGTGACGGCGTTTGACCATCAACGGTTTGTAATTCAACGTTTTTGTCGGCATCTAAATCTGGGACGCTTGCCATTAACGCTTTTGTGTATGGGTGTCTTGGATCCCGAAGGACTTGTTCTACGGTGCCATATTCAACAACTCGACCTAAGTACATAACGGCAACATGGTCTGCGACTTCCGATACCAGCGCCATATTGTGAGTAATAAGAATGAATGTCTTGCCTGCACTCTTTTGCAGATCCTTCAGTAAGGTCATGATTTGCGCCTGAATTGTTACATCCAAAGCCGTGGTTGGCTCATCGGCAATAACTAAATCTGGTTCGCAGATAGTGGCAATCGCGATCATTACTCGCTGGCGCATACCCCCAGAAAACTCATGCGGGTAAGCCTCGTAGCGACGTTCCGGGTCTGGAATGCCTAGCTTTCTAAATAGCTCAATTACTCGAGTGCGAGCTTCGCCTTTAGAAATAGGCAAGTGCTGCAACAGGCTTTCTGCTACTTGTCGACCAACTTTGTGGGCAGGATTTAGTGAAGAAAGCGTGTCTTGGAAAATCATCCCGATTTTTGCGCCTCGAACACCACGCATCTGCTTTCCAAATTTTTCCAACTGATTTAGTTCTACAACTTGATTTCCTTGAGAAAAAAGAATCTCGCCACTGCTGATTTCACCGTTATCTGGCAAAAGTTGAACGATGGCCTGAGCAGTTACTGATTTTCCACAGCCCGATTCGCCAACTACGCAAAGAAAAGAGCCTCGTGGAATGCTTAGTGAAACATCACGCAAGATATGCAAAGTGTCATCTTCTACCTTGAATTTAACATTCACACTCTTTAGATCTAAAATTAAATCTTTCTCGGTCGATAGGCTCACTTTTTTCTCCCCAAACGACCAACTAACGCTACTTTCCACTTGCTTTTTGCAATTAATGATTTATGGCGTGGATCCAAAACATCACGAAGTCCATCGCCAACAAAGTTAACGCCTAGCACAAATACTGCGATCGACATTGCGGGGAATACCCATAGCCACCAATACTCATCAATTACCACAGGATTTTGTGCCGCTGTTAGCAAGTTGCCCCAAGTTGGCGTAGTCACAGGAACGCCGAGACCCAAGAATGACAATCCAGCTTCGGCGATAATGAAAATTGCGATATTGATCGTGAATGCAACAACAATTGGGCTCATTGTGTTTGGCAGAATGTGTCTAAAGATAATTCGAGGCTTTGAAAATCCAAAGGCGCGATCTGCTTCAACGAAAGATTCTTCGCGCAGCGAGAAGAATTCTCCTCGAACCAATCGGAAGGTTGTCATCCACCCAGTTAAGGCAAAGACAATGATTACATTGTTTATTCCTTGGCCTAAGAGCGAAACGAAGATAAGCACCAAAATCAGCTGTGGGAAGGTCATTACTAGCTCTGAAACTCGCATTACAACCGAATCTATTTTGCCGCCCAAATATCCGGCCGTTGCACCCAAAACGGTGCCAATTAGATTTGCGAGAAAGGAAGCGAGCACACCAATATAAATTGATTGTTTTCCACCTGAAAGTACGCGGCTTAACATATCTCGGCCTAATTGATCGGTGCCCATCAGGTGATCCAAACTAGGACCTAGGCGCCCGCTAATTGGATCCATGTAATCAGGATCAGCACCAGAAATTTGGACTGCAAATATTGCACCGAGAATCATTAGGGAAATTATGGTCAAACCAATTACCGCTGAAGGATTACGCAATAAATTTCTTATGAAAATCCTGGCAGTTGATTGTTGCTTGAGGCTCTTTTCTTTCATCAGTTACCTCCCCCTAATCTGACTCTAGGGTCGAGTATTGATTTGATGATATCTACTAAGAAGCTGGCAACTAAAATAACCATTGCAATAATCATGCTTACAACCATAATGACTGGATAATCAGAAGCTGTAACCGCTGCAATGATCGTAGTTCCAATTCCAGGCCATTGAAAGACAGTTTCAACCAGAATTGAGCCACCAACAAGCAGTGGAAGTCTAAAGGCCAGCAAAACCATTACTGGTCCGAGTGAATTTCTAAAAACATGACTGTAAAGAACGCGCCATTCAGGTACGCCTTTGCTTCGCGCTGTTTTCACAAAATCTCTATTTAAAGTGTCTAGAACTGAATTTCGGGTATACCGAATAAGAACCGCGAGCATAGCAATCGTTAAAGTTGACACCGGCAAAATCAAATTAGGTAACCGATCCCAAAGTGTGACTTGTCCAGGTGCAACCCGGTTACCAGTAGGAAGCCATTCGACTCGGAATGCAAATACGTTTAGTAGTGCTAGTCCAATAAAGAAATCCGGTATCGCGATTCCAATCACACCGAGAACACGAGATAGCTTGTCTGCGACTCCACCTTTTTTAGCTCCAGCAAATAAGCCCAAAGTTAGCGCTAATAAAGTGGATAAAATTAAGGCGGAGAGCACTAATTCAAGAGTTGCTGGCATACGCAGCGCCAGAATGTCCGAGATTTTTTCACCACTTTGTAGGCTGTATCCAAAATCTCCGGTAGCTATATTTTTTAGCCAATGGAAATACTGCAAAATGATGTTGTCGTTTAAGCCAAGCTCTTCGCGAAGTTGCTCTAGGTTGGCTGAATCGGACGCCATATCAGGCGGCACCATTGCATTAATCGGATCAATTGGCGAAAGCCGCGATGCGAAAAAAATCAACGCGCTGATCGTAAATGCCATAGGCACCAAGATCGCTACCCGCCGAATTAGAAATGAAACCAAGAAATTACCATCCCTAGAAATAAAAGATCAAGAACAAAAAGTGGCGATACTGACCAAGGATACCCTCATGCCTTGGTCAGTATCGCCGTTACTTATTTAGTTAGCAGACCAGCTAGCTATGTTGTTTTGGTAAACATAGAGTGGATTTCCCCACTTAGTTGGTGTACCACTGATGTTCTTGGAGATAAATACAACCTGCTTTAAGAAGTGCATTGGCAGTTTGTATAGATCTTGTTGTTCAAGCTTCTGCAAATCTGTCAAAATCTTGCCAGTATCTCGCAGAGTTGTTGATTGAATCAACTGTGAGTTTAGAGCTGCATATTTAGGCTGAGCACCTAGCAACTTTTCAAATGTTGCTGGATTGCTGTACTCCGCAAACCATTCACCAACGTTAAATGCGCTAAGACCCTTAAGAGCGAGTTCGTAATTACGGTTTGTCCAAAGTTCTGTAGTTGCATCTCCAGTCCATGGAAGGAATTCAACCTTCATTCCAATCTCTGTTAGTTGCTGAGCGACTGCAGTCAAGATAAGCATTACTGCAGGTTGGCTTTGGTTATACGTACGTAGGCGAATTGTCTTTGAGAAGTCGAAGTTCGCTTCCTTTAGAAGAGCTGCTGCTTTTGCCTTATCGTACTTGTACTTAGGAATTGATGAATCGTGGAAAGACATACCTGATGCCACGCCACTGTTGATTACCTTGCCCTGTTGCCCATAAATAGCTGGAACTAATTTGTTCCAATCGATTGCGTACTTAAGCGCTTCACGAGCTTTTACGTTGCTGAATGGACCAGTTGGGTTGATTACCAAATAGCGGTAGAACAGAACATCAAGTGGGGCTGACTTAAATGTGCTGACAGAACTCATTGCACGAATAGTGTCAGGATCGTTAGTTGTGAAGTAATCCAACTTTCCAGACTTTGCATCAGCTACCAGATTTGAAGAAACAATGATGTTGATTTCTTTGATGATTGGCTTTGAACCTTCATACTTGTCGTTTGGTACAAGTGTGATGAAGTTACCTTGGCTAAATGTTCCTACTTTGTAAGGGCCAAGTACAACTGGATTCTTCCAGTAATTATTGGTATCTAGCTTCAAAATATCTTCATTAGCTAGAACATGCTTAGGCAAGATCATGAACTGTGCAAGCACGGGAATCAGTGTGTTAACTGGAGCCTTTAGGGAAATAGTAATGTCATTTCCTTTAGTGGTAATTCCGCTCATGGTTGTTGTATTTGTACCATTTACTGCTTCGCTACCAACAATCTGCTTGAAAGCATTTACATAAATCGCATTTGACTTAGCAACGCGAAGTAATGAATTCATTGACCAGACAACATCGTCAACAGTTAAATCTTTTCCATCAGACCATTTGATGCCTGACTTCAATGTGACAGTAAGTGTCTTGCCATCTTTGCTGTACTTGTAGCCTGAAGCTAAATCAGGTTTTACAGAGGTTAGATTGGCATCAGCCTTGAACAAGGCGCGGAACATTGCATGGTGAGAAATTGATCCGGAGTTAATCCAAGGGGAAAAAATTGTTTGAACTCCGCCACCGCCGGCAGTTACTTCTGCCACGGTAATTGAGTTATTTGTTGCTGCTTGTGATGGCACCGCAAGCACAGAAACTGCGAGTGCAGCTGCTAGCCCTAATGCGCCAAGTGATTTCGTAAACTTTCTCACAAAAGCCCTCCAACTTTTTAATCACCTCAAGGGCATCCTGAGGTGTTAGAACCTTTTGGGAAACCTTCGGAGGCAAGTTTCTCTGCAACTAAAGACATCCCATGTTTGTCTTGACTAAAATCTATCTTTCCTTTAAATTAAGGTCAAGCACTTCGAGATAACGATTGCGTTACGGTCTGCAAAGCTTTTAGAAGCGGAAAACATAGGATTTTTAGGCTGAAAGGTAGGATGACTTTGCCAGATAGACAAGGCGGAAAAGCTGTCACCAAAGTGAAGGAATCACGCACAGATGGGGCAGTTCGCTCTCTTCGCGAATGGATTTTTACCCATGGCCTCGGATCAGGCGACTTATTGCTTGATCTTCCATAGTCGTTTAGCTGTTGATGACCAGGAATCTTATTTAAGATCTTTGACCGAGGTCCGCGAGTCTTTGGAGCAAGGCTTAATCACAAATCTGATTACTGAAGGATTAAAACCAGATTTTGAAGCGCTAGAAAAAATCTTAGAAAAAATGGACGAAGAGGCAAAGTCAGGATTGGTTACTTCTGCAACTGATAGAAAATTCCATGAAGAATTACTTGCGCCTCTAAACAATCCACTTTCGATATTACTTTTGCAAGTGTTCTGGCGAATCTTTGACGAACTCTTAGAGGCACGCTTTGACCCTGTCGCAGCTGGCAAAACTGCAGATCGTCACCATGCTATTTTGTTAGCGATCAAGTCGGCAGATGCCAGAGGCGCCCGTATTGCAGTAAATAGCCACTTTGATGGTCTTAGAAATCGGATTGGAAGTCGAGACTTTAAGATCGACTAATTTATACTTTGCTGTTTATGGCTTTAATAAATCGCTTTGTTGAGAGCCACGGATCTGTAATCGCAGAACCAACGCAAACTGACCAAGCCCCTGCCTGAAACGCTTGGCTTACAAGCTCGGGAGAGTTATATCTACCCTCGGCTATTACAGGTACAGAACAATGGTTTGAGCATGATTTCACTAAATCTAGATCAGGAAATTCTGGAACTTCTCCATTTGTGTAACCTGACAGTGTCGTAAAGACCGCTATCGCACCACTTTCTTCGGCAGCGATAGCAGACTCGAGATTATCTATATCTGCAACTACTTGAGCACCAATGGCTTTTGCTTGTGCCACAAAATCATTTCCGAGTGTTCCATCAACTCTTTTGCGCAGAGTTGCATCTACTGCAATTAAATCCACGCCTGCTTCTAAAAGTGCGTAGACATTTTCCAACAAAGGCGTAATTACGACTGGGGTTTCTTCGCTTTTTAACTTTATGAGACCAACAATCGGAATTGAAACTGCCTCTTTTATCGCTTTAATATCTTGCAAACCTTCAGCTCTAATTGCAACCGCGCCACCAGCTTCGGCAGCTTCTGCCATGTAAGCCATTAAGCCGCGATTTGCTAACGGACTACCAGGCGCGGCTTGGCAGGAAACAATCAAGCCATTGCGTAAGCGATCTAACGCTGCACCATTCAAGATTTAGCTCCCTTTATTGGTATCGCTAGATACTAAAGAGCGGAGACGAGGAGATTTGAACTCCTGAAGGCGATTAAACCTTACCTCGTTAGCAGTGAGGCGCACTCGACCGGGCTATGCGACGTCTCCAAGTACAGGGAAAGAATACAACCTTTATCGATATGAAACTTACTTCGCCTTTTTGTGCCTAAAAAGCAGGACTGTTAGGGCAAGGATGAGAAGAACTGCCAGCCCGGCAAGTGCCTTTGGCGCTGGGGATTTTGCAGGTTGGATCTCATCTGGTGCAACGTCAACTAATTTCTGATCACCAATAGGTGAGCCTTCAATTGTGTATGGCGCATGGTCATTGCCGACGAATTCGATATTTAGTAACTGTTCACCTGCCCTTGTTGCAAATTGGTAGGTATTTAAGTGAAACCATTCGTTGTAGATGCGCATTATTTTGCGCCCATCTAGAAATACATGTGCATGCCCTTCGCCTGGAACGTGTTTCATTGATGCCTTTTCGGGACGCCAAATGAAATTTGTAGTGACAACATGCACGTTGAATCCGCCGGTTGGATCTTTTTTTATTTCTAATGAAGCCGTTGGGGCGACCTCTTTAGATATCTCATGAATTGATGTCGCACCATTTGAATGTGCATACAACAGAGTGTTTCCTGAGAAACTCAAAATAAGAACCGCAAGCACGATGCTGAGACGTTTCATAACTCTAATGTACTGCAGTTGCTGAACTTAAAATAGTTTTATTGTTTACCTCCTGTTCACTTATAAAAGGAAATAACTTTTGACAAGTTTATAGTCGAAATTTAGGGTTTGGATATGAGAATAAAACTATTTGCTTTAGCTTTGCTAATTAACGCATGCAGTATTCCAGCCGCAAACGCGGCAACTGTAACCGAGAAAATTGTTGTGGGTGGCAAAACAGTTTTGACTTTCACAATTGATGACTCGCTTACGCTAGATCCAAAAGGTTGTAAAGATGTTTACATCAAATACACAATGGAAAAGTCATATTTTTATCCCAACGCTTTTGTAATGTTTGGACTTTTCTCTAAAGCAAAAAATGAAGCTCAATCTATTTATGTGCAACCTGGTAATGGCAAAGGCACTCAAGGAAAAGATGCCTGGGTGGGCGAAAAGGAAATGATCTTTTGCGGTAAAGCTAAAACTTATGTAAATGACTACGGTGACAAAGTTGAAGCACCGGCTTTCACAAAAGGAAAATACACATTTGTCGCCCAATTTACGGTTTTAAAGCCTAAATTAAGTACAACTTCTTCGAAAGAGATTGTATTTACCGTTAAATAATTAGATTTCCTGACCTCGTGATTTTGGGTTCGCCTTGTTAGGCTAACCCAATGAGCGAAGAAACCACCAAGAAGCGCCCGCACGACGTTCCAACTCCGGCGGCTTTTGCTGAGTTGATGAAGAGCGGTTGGATTCCTACTCCACTTGAGGGCATTAAGCCAACGCCACCGATTGCTTATTGCGTCGCTCGTCGTGAGGCTTTATCCAAGGCATTTCCAGGTGTGCGATTAGTGATTCCGGCTGGTAATTACAAAGTTCGTAGCAACGATAGTGATTATGCCTATCGCCCACACACCGCATTCGCTTATTACACCGGCGTGCAAGGTGTTGAGGCTACTGCTGATTCAGTTCTAGTAATGCAGCCAAATGGCGAAGGCCATGACGCGCTTCTTTACATTCACCCGCGTAGCACCCGCGATACCGACGCGTTCTTCCGTGATGCTAAATACGGCGAACTATGGGTCGGTCGTCGATTTACTTTGGAAGAAGCAAAAGATCGCTATCAAATTGAAACTCGTAAAGTAAATGATTTGAAAGATTTACTCGCTGATGGCACCGCAACAATTGCGATTCACGAACAAGATGCTCAAATAGATAAGTTGGTTACCCAACATAATCGTGATGCTGAGTTACTAACTTTTGTGTCAGAAGCTCGGTTAATTAAAGATCAATACGAGATAGATGAATTACAAGCGGCTTGCGATGCTAGCGAATTAGGTTTCCAAGAAATTGTAAAAGCAATGCCTGCTGCTGTTGCGCACCATCGTGGTGAACGCGTTCTTGA
>RFRA01000130.1 GCA_009924725.1 Actinomycetota bacterium | reverse complement strand
AACGCCATTCCCACTTACTTCTGAAGGCATGAAGGCACTTGCGGCTCAATCACTTAAAAATGATGAGGCTTTCCTTAATTGGATTGATCAACCAGAAGAGATGCTGACATTTGTTCGATACGAAAAAACGGTTTCATTTCTAAATACAACGATTATTGCCCAAACTGTTAATCACGGTATTGAGCATCGCGCTCAAATTGCCGACATTCTGGCTATCAACAAAATGGATGTAATCAATTTAGATGCGCTAGACCCAATTTCTTATGAGCGCGCACACCGCTAATTAATCGAATTTAGTAATTGCGTACGAGTAGTAATCGATAGGTACGCCGGCTTCTAGAAATAACGCCTTCTGTACGCCTTCGAATTTCCAGCCAGCCTTCTCAAAGCTCTTTCGCATTGCAACATTTGATTCTTTGGTAGAACCTTGAACGCGATGCGCGCCATTAGTAAAGGCATACTCAGTTCCAGCGATTAGTGCTTTAGTTCCAATTCCTTTACCGCGAGATTCTGCTGCGATCTCTAGCCCCATTTCCCAAGAGCCTTCAGGCATAGTTTTGTCACATTTACGCAATTGAAAATCCCCTACTAATACCCCGTCGGATTCAATTGCTAAATGAAAATAGTGGTCATGCCAATCGCCAATGTTTGAAAACCGTAATCGGAATCTTTCTCGGCGTTCATCAGAATCAATTTCTCGAATTTCGCAGGCGCGATCAAACTCACTTTGTAGGTAAGGACGAAGTATCACGCTCATTTTCGTATAGTAACGATCAGAACTAGTGAAACGGGCGCAGCTCAACTTTTCGGTTGCAAGCCTTCGATGCTGCGAAAGCTAACTTCTCAGCAGTCTGCGCATCTGCTGCCTCAATAATCCAAAGCCCGCTGAAGTTTTCTTGGGCATCAAAGAGTGGCTTTCCGGTGCTTAAGTTTGCCCCGTTTCGATTATCAATAACTGTGGCTGATTCAGGTTCGTGTAGCCCCCACGCAAATATAAATTGCCCGTTGGCGCGCAGTTCATCATTGAATTTATCGATTTCAACCATTTCGCCAGGAGTCCCTGAATTAGCCAAGTCATCAATTACTGAGATTTGAAATTTCATGCAGAGAGTTTAACCCATACTCAAGAGTGGCCAAAAGGAAAGAGCCTCGATCTCTCGAGGCTCTCCCATGCACAGTTACTGCAATTCCCGTGACCGCTACCAATAGATCGAATTGCACTAACTAAGACTGTGGTGGAGACGACGGGGTTCGAACCCGCTCCGACTGTTTGGTAAACATTCAGGCTGCCAATTACAACACGCCCCCATCACGAGAGCGAAGTTACGCATTGATGGAATAAAGCGATTAGCTAGTATGAAATCCTGTGGGCGAAGAGAAATGTGGAAAAGCAAAAGGGACTTGGTGATTAACCAAGTCCCGATTACTACCAAACAGTCGTGACAGAATTATGACACACAATTTAAGAAACGGAATAAATAGCAAAAGGGACCTGGTGATTAACCAAGTCCCAATTACCACCAAGCGATCGTGAATGAAGTATTACCTAAATCGTCGTGACGCAGAGTAATAGTTCCTGAAATAATTTCAGCCCGTTACTTACCATCCCAATTAGCAAGTTCTGCGGCAAATGGATCAAGACCCATTGGGCCAATCTTTAGCGCATAAGTGTGGAATTTCTTTAATGAGAATTCAGCACCTAAACGCGCTTTGGCATCTTCACGTGCATTCATCCAAACGCGCTCGCCTACCTTGTAGGAAATAGCTTGGCCCGGCCAACCTAAGTAGCGATCGGTTTCGCTACGTGAATGATCTTCATCAAGTAGCGCTTGTTCGTTAAGCAGTTTGCGCGCTGATTCGGCGTTCCAAACATTGCCATCGAAATCGGTGTAACCAAGGTGCATTCCGATATCAACCACGATACGGGCGGCACGCAAAGCTTGTGCTGATAAATAACCCATTTCGATACCTGGTTCATCAAAGGCGCCAAGTTCATTCATAAAGCGCTCGGCATAGAGCGCCCAACCTTCGCCATAACCGCTAATCCAAGCTCCATTTATTTGAAAACGTGAGAGACGATCTTTTTCAATTGCAACAGTTGCGCATTGCAAGTGATGGCCCGGTACTGCTTCGTGATACCAAGTCGAAACTAAGTGCCAGCTACTTACTTGATCTTTACCCAGCATAGGAATCCAGGTTGTACCTGGGCGAGATAAATCCTCTGAAGGTCGGTTGTAATAAGGGGCTGATGCGCTGCCTTCAGGGGCTAGGCGGGCTTCGCAGATTTTGATGCGATCATCAATTTCAAAGTACTCACCATCCATGCGCACAATTGCGGCGTCAGTGAAATCTTGCAGATACTTAATTACATTTGCCGCGCCCTTAATTACATACTTAGGATCATTGTCTAAGTGATCAGCAACCTCGCGAAGAGTTTTAGCGCCGGGTTTAATTTGCTCAGCAATTTCCCACATGCGCGCATTAATTGCTTTGAGATCTTCAATGCCCCACTCGTAAGTTGCGCGAAGATCTAACTTTGCGCCAGTGAAAAAACGTGCCCATACTGCGTAGCGCTCTGCGCCAACCGCATCATTTGGGTTGGCAATTGGAAGATAGTCATTCTTTAGGAATGCAGCTGCTTCAGCCGCAGCCTTTTCTGCCAATTTTGCATTTGCATGAATTGCTGGGTACTTGCCATCGGCATCAAAGTTCTTACACATCGCGCTAAAGCCACCATTTGCATAGCTTTCTAACTGCTCGATGACTCCGCGTACTTGTCGTTGCGCAGTCGTCTTGCCATTTTTAGCAACTTCCATGATTGCGCCAGTCCAAGATTTATATGCACCATCGACTGCAGCTAAACGCTTGGCAATATTGTCAAAATCTTGATCAGTTGCCTTTGGCATCAATTCAAAAATTGAACGCACATTGGAAGGTGGCGAGGTCAAAACATTCCAGAGTACGAATGATTCTTGGCTCTCGTGAAGATCGAGTGAAGACTCAAGGCGTTCGCGCATAACTGTCTGAGCAATACGATCAATCTCATCAATCGGTTTTAGCGCGATTAACTTGGCCAGAGTTGCTTTAGTTAGATCAGCAGACTTCTGAGCATCGGTAATTGAGAAATCATCAAGTTTGTCTTGATTAAGCCCATTACCTAAATAGG
>RFRA01000129.1 GCA_009924725.1 Actinomycetota bacterium | reverse complement strand
TATTTGGAATTAACCAATCAGTTACCGCAAGTAGCTCAGCCGGAATATCTCGATATGGGGCTGGATTTAAGATCGTGGTGATTCCTAATTTACGGGCAGCTGCAAATGCTGCCGTAGTAACTTCAACTGGAATTTCAAACTGTCCGATTACTACCTTCAAATCTTTTATCGAGTTAATTGCATTTTCAACTTGTGCAACAGTTACTTTGGAGTTAGCACCTGGAACTACGATGATCCGATTATCACCATCGGCATCTACCCAAATTGGTGCAACGCCGCTAGAACCGGGTACGGTCGCAAGGTATTCGGTGTTTACTCCTTGATCAACAAAATTCTTAATTGCAGATTGACCGAATACATCGTCGCCAACTGCACCAACCATGAAAGTTTGAACCCCTAAACGCGCTGCCATAACAGCTTGGTTTGCACCTTTGCCACCAAAGCCAATTGCAAAATCTTTTCCAGTGACAGTTTCACCACGTTCTGGAATTTGATCAGAATAGGCAACCATGTCGATATTGGTACTACCAACAACTGCAATGCTGACCATTACTTACTCTCCGGAACAATAGTTAAAGCGCAATAAAGGATTATCGCGGCAACAATAACCAGCGGCAGGGCAACAAACCAGAGTCCACCTTCAAATTGATATTTTGCTACGCCGAGGGCAATTAAGTTTGCTAATACCGCAGGGGCACGCCCAAATCTGCGCTTGTTTTTAAAGGAATAAGCCGAAGCCAATAGCCCTAAACCACCGATCGCCGAGAACAGTATTTCACCGGCAAGTGGCGCTAATTCAACTGAGTCGGCAGCTATCGTTTTGAAAATTAGAAAAGCCCCTAGGGCTAATACGACAGCGCCTTCCAGATTTAGCAGGGCTGTCACGATATTGCGACGAGCAGATTGGCTGAGATGCTTCTTTGATTCAGCGCTCACGTCCTGCCCCTTCCCTCGAGATGAGTAATCTAATGGAAAAACCGAATTTCGAACCAATCTCGCACGATGGCCGCCATGATTCGCTCACAAATTTGCTGGCCCCACCACTTTATTACCAAGAGATGGCTCGCGAACTTGCTCGTTTTCAACGAAGTTCGATTGAACTTTGCGCAATTAGGTTAGAACTTCCAAAAACTTCAACC
The DNA here is from genome assembly GCA_009924725.1 of Actinomycetota bacterium. Lineage (GTDB taxonomy): Bacteria > Actinomycetota > Actinomycetes > Nanopelagicales > Nanopelagicaceae > Planktophila. The sequence continues at coordinate 2,036 of RFRA01000129.1, read as the reverse complement.
GTTGATGAAATTGTGGCATTTGCTGACGTGCTTTCAAACAACGCAAGAGCAGAGGATTTAATTGCAAGAATTGGTGAATTCGAATTTGCACTTTTTGTTCGTGGTGATTTATCAGTGGTCGAGAAATTCATAGCCAGAATTGATTTTGCGATTGAAATTTCTTACGCCTGCGTTGCACCTAAAGCCGGTGAAGTAACCTTGGAGTTACTAAACCGGTTAGATCAAATCGAATTAACGAGGGCGACGACGACGTTCGCTTGAGTTAGGGCGAGGGCGACGGTTGCCGCGGTTTGGTCCCTTGTTCTCCATTACTGGCGCAATGTATGGAATACCTGAAGGCTCAACTGCGCCAGTGATATCAATTAACTCGTTAGACATTGGTTCAACGTGAACAAATATCGGAGTAACACCTGCGCGTGAAGTTAGTGATTTAACACCTGACTGGCTCTTAGTAGTTGAAAGCAATACAACATTGCCTTCTTCGCCAGCACGAGCAGTACGTCCGGAACGGTGCAAGTAATCTTTGTGATCAGTTGGTGCATCGAAGTGCACAACTAAAGAGATGCCATCAACGTGAATACCGCGAGCTGCAACATCTGTTGCAACTAGGGCTGCGTTAGGGGTTTCCTTAAAGAGTGCCAAAGTGCGAGTACGAACTGCTTGTGACTTTCCGCCGTGAAGTGCGCCAACTGGAACACCTGCATGCGCAAGTTTGTCAGCTAAGCGATCGGCACCACGTTGAGTTTTAACAAACAAGATGGTCTTGCCGCTACGAGATGCGATCTGCGCAGTGACATCATCTTTATCGGTGGTCTGCATTGTTAGTACGTAGTGCTTCATGGTTGAAACTGAGGCACGATCGTTCTGCAATGAGTGAGTCTTTGGATTGTTTAGATACTTCTTAACTAGCGCATCTACGCCGCGGTCAAGAGTTGCTGAGAACAACAAGCGCTGTCCATCAGGCTTTGCTTGATCAAGAATTTCTTTGACAACTGGTAAGAAGCCCATGTCAGCCATTTGATCAGCTTCATCAAGCACGGTGATTTGTAGATCATCGAGCTGAACTTCGCCTTTATCAAGTAAATCAATTAACCGTCCGGGTGTTGCAACCAAGATTGGGCAAGATTGACGCATTGCAGTGATTTGCTTGCCGTAAGGCATCCCGCCAGCGATTACTACTGAATCAAGACCAATAGATTTTGCAAGTGGGGTTAATACTTCATCAATCTGCTGCGCTAATTCACGAGTTGGCGTTAACACCAAACCAAGTGGCTTATGCGGCTTTGCTACGCGACCATTTAAGTTAGTCAGCATTGCTAAACCGAAAGCAAGTGTCTTACCTGAACCAGTTTGTCCGCGGCCCAAAATGTCATTGCCAGCAAGAGCATCAGGCAGTGTTGCAATCTGAATTGGGAATGGGTGGTTTATTCCTTGTGCAGTAAGGCGCTCAACTAATTTAGGTGCAATACCTAGTTCAGCGAAAGTCATTGTAATTTCAGTCTTTGGTGTGGCATCAATCAAATTAGCATCAGCTAAGTTAGCTGAAATGTAATTATCATCAGCACCGAAATCAGTTGTTGCTGAATGCGTGCGGCCATAGGCACTTGTTCGTTCTGGACGGTTATAAGAGTTAGTGCGATCTTCAGAACGTTTGAAATCACGTGCTGCATTTTCACTGCGCTTACCAACGCCTGGCACATATTTTTCGCGCTTGCGTGGTTCAAAGTTCGGACGACCATCGTTGCTGCGGTTTGCGCGAGCTTTAGCCGCATCGCGACGAGTTGACGGAACAGTGTCTGCATTTCGAGCCGGTGCTGGATTGCGATCAGGTCGTGTTGCGCGCTCTGCTACAAACTTGGTTGCACGAGTCTCTGGCTTTTCAGTGCGAGCTGCACCATTGCGTGGTCGATCAGCTGCTTTACGTTCAGATGTTTTGCGTTCTGGGCGACCTGTTGTAGGGCGCGCTCCACGATCAGTGCGTGACTTGCCGGTTGTTGGCTTTGATGAACGAGAACGTTCGAATACTGGAACTTCAG
>RFRA01000128.1 GCA_009924725.1 Actinomycetota bacterium | reverse complement strand
TATGGCGAAAGTGATTATGCAGATTTAGATATCGCACCACTTGGCGATGTGAAATCACAGTTCTTAATCCGTCTCTGGGTAGCTGATAAATCAGGTGTTTTAGCCAGTATTGCCACTGTTTTTGCCAAGCAAGGCGTATCAATTCAAGGTGTTCGCCAATCTGGCATGGGTCTTGATGCTGAACTAATTGTGGTTACTCACGCAGCTACTGAAGATGATTTAGATGCAACCGTGGAAGCACTTAAGGCAATGGATATCGTTAAAAATGTCGAGAGCGTAATTCGAGTCGAAGGCGTTGGTGCGTAATGGGTTTATTTGGTAACAAAGCAACTAAATCTGCTGGCGCACATCAATGGCGCGGAGTCATCGAGGAATATCGCGATCGTCTGCCTGTTTCTGCCAAGACCCCAATAGTTTCGCTACGCGAAGGTGGCACCCCACTTATTTATGCTTGCCACTTATCTGAACTTTTGGGCAACGATGTTTGGATTAAATTCGAAGGCACTAATCCAACTGGTTCCTTTAAAGATCGTGGCATGACAATGGCGATTTCTAAAGCTGCCGAAGATGGTGCCAAAGCGGTGATTTGTGCATCCACTGGAAATACTTCAGCAAGTGCTGCGGCCTATGCAGTTAAAGCTGGCATGCGACCAGTTGTGTTAATCCCTAATGGCAAAATTGCAATGGGCAAGTTAGCGCAGGCAATTGCCCATGATTCAACCATCTTGCAAGTAAATGGAAACTTCGATGATTGTTTAACTTTGGCCCGCGATCTAGCAACTGATTACCCGGTGGCCCTCGTTAACTCAGTTAATCCATACCGCATTGAAGGCCAAAAGACTGGTGCCTTTGAAGTTGTAGACATGCTTGGTGATGCGCCGGACATGCACGTGCTGCCTGTTGGCAATGCGGGAAACATCACTGCTTACTGGAAGGGCTATCGCGAATACAACCAAGATCGCATCTCAACCAAGTTGCCACAAATGTGGGGATTCCAAGCCGCGGGCTCAGCGCCGATTGTTAAGAATAAAATTATTACTAATCCAGAAACAATTGCCACTGCAATTCGCATTGGTAATCCAGCTTCTTGGGCGCAAGCCATCGAAGCGCGTGATTCATCAGGCGGCGTAATTGATTCAGTAACAGATCGCGAAATTCTCGCGGCCTACCGCTTAATTGCAGCTAAAGAAGGCATCTTTGTTGAGCCATCTAGCGCTGCTGGTCTTGCTGGTTTGATCAAATACAAGAAGGCAAAGAAGCTGCCAACTGGTAAGAAGATTGTCATCACTGTTACCGGTCATGGTTTAAAAGATGTCCAATGGGCACTTGAAGGTGCAGCCAAACCAAAGATTGTTCCAGTTAACGCTAAAGCTGCCGCGAAAGCACTTGGTCTCTAACTCGTTAGAGGTTAGAAAGAATTCAAAATGGCGAAACCAACTTTCCGGGCAACTCCAAGTCAGATTCAAGTTCCGGCAACAAGTGCCAACTTAGGTCCGGGCTTTGATTCGCTGGGCTTGGCGCTACAAATGCACGATAAATATGTAGCCCGCGTTATTGATGAACCTGGTTTAGATATCGATGTAATTGGTGAAGGTGCTGACAATCTGCCGCGCAATGAAAAGAATTTATTAGTAAAAGCAATGTTTGCCGGCTTTGATTATTTAGGGGGTCGACCACGCGGGCTCGCAATTCGAGCTAAGAATGTAATTCCACATGGTCGTGGCCTTGGTTCATCTGCCAGTGCCATCGTTGGTGGTTTAGCTCTTGCTCGCTCACTTGTTTTAGGGGGTGAAGATAAGTTAACTAATGAAGTTATGTTGCAGCTGGCAACTAATCTCGAGGGTCACCCAGACAACGTGGCAGCCGCAATTTATGGTGGCGCAACTGTTGCGTGGCAAGAGAACCAACACGGCAAATTAGTTGCCCAAGCAATTTCACTTGCACCCGATCACCGAATTTCAGCAATCGCTTTTATTCCAGAGACGGCTGTATCAACGGCTAAAGCTCGCAAGCTTTTGCCAGAAACAATTCCTTTCCGCGATGCGGTTACTAACTCAACAAATACTGCGCTTTTAGTTCATGCGCTAACTCTGCGCCCAGATTTATTGTTTATTTCAACACGAGATTTCTTGCATCAGACATATCGCGAAGAAGCCATGCCAGCCTCTTATGCCTTATTAACTAAGTTCCGCAGCGCAGGAGTGGCCGCCTTTATTTCAGGAGCTGGCCCAACTGTGCTGGTGCTACACACTGGTGGGGCCACTGAAGTTGCCGAGCTAACTCATGCGGCCGGGGCTAAGTTCCGCGTCGAAGAAGTTGCGATCTCGGCTAACGGAGTGCTACCGTTCTGACATCTTCTTAGGCGATCTGCCTGTAACACCTGAAGATAATTAACAAATACCACCGGCTTTCGCCTTAAATATCGATGTAGATAAGTAAATCTTCTAAGTATTTTCGCGGTAGCCATTACTGAAAAGACCGAAATGACCGATACACCTGAAGTAACTCCAGTACGTTCAAGTAGTCCTGAGCTTTCAGCGATGACCCTTCCGAAACTAAAGGAAGTTGCCACCCAACTAGGAATTGATGGCGCCGCTAAGCTAAAGAAGGATGCCCTCGTAACTGCAATCGCTGATCTACAAGCAGCAAACCGCGAAGCCGCAAAGGCCGAACGCGAAGCCCGTCGCGAAGCACGCAATGCTAAGAAGCGCGGCAATAAAGATAATTCGAATAATTCAAATGCCAACTCATCAGATGATGAGGGCGATGACGAAGAGAGTTCAGCTAGCGATTCAGCAGATTCGAATTCTGGCCGCGATCGTAATCGCGATCGCAATGACCGTGGCCGCGACCGTGGCCGTGATCGCAATCGCGATCGTCAAGGCCGTGACCGTGGCGACCGTGGTGGGCGCGAAGAGCGCGAGATCGTAATTTCCGAAGATGATGTATTGCTTCCAGTCGGCGGCATTGCAGACATCATGGAAAGTTATGCCTTCATTCGCACCGGGGGGTATTTACCAAGCCCTAACGATGTTTATATTTCACTACAACAAGTACGCCGCTTTGGTTTGCGCAAGGGCGATGTTGTAACTGGTGCCGTTCGCCAACCTCGCGAAGGAGAGCGTCGCGAAAAGTTCAACGCACTTGTTCGCCTCGACACCATTAATGGCGTAACTCCAGATGAAGCACGTAACCGTGTTGAGTTCTCAAAGCTAG
>RFRA01000127.1 GCA_009924725.1 Actinomycetota bacterium | reverse complement strand
CACCAAGCTAGCTGCACTAAAACCGATTCGCAGCGATGGCTTAGAGGTAAATGTGGCAATCAGTTATGGCGGACGTCGCGAAATTGTTGATGCCGTTAAGAGTTACTTATCTGCTGAGAAAAATAATGGCCATGACTTAACTGCTGCAACTGAAAATATCTCAGCCGATGAGATTGCTAAATATCTCTACACCGCCGGTCAGCCTGACCCCGAGTTGTTAATTAGAACATCTGGTGAACAGCGCCTCGGTGGCTTTTTACTGTGGCAGAGCGCACAATCTGAATATTATTTCTGTGAAGCTTATTGGCCAGATTTCCGTCGAGTCGATTTCTTAAGAGCTCTTCGTTCTTATTCAACTCGCCATCGCAGGTTGGGACGATAAGTCATTTAGATTTAACTTTGCCTGACCGCGTGTCGAAAGCAAATAATTAATCAGCAGTTCTAGCGTTTGCTCATCACCTAGAACAACTAAATATGACTTCTACTTGAAATGCGAGGATTACTTGAGCGCTGCGGCTAGAAAAACATATGTCCTAGATACCAGCGTTCTACTCGCCGATCCGGCCGCGTTAGCCAGATTTGCTGAACATGAGGTCATCATTCCGGTTGCCGTAATCGGTGAACTAGAAACTAAGCGCGACCATCCAGAATTGGGCTATTTTGCGCGTGCAGCTCTTCGATATTTAGATGATTTGCGAATTACCCATGGCCGCCTAGATCGTCCGCTAAAGATTACTCCTGAAGGCGGCACCCTTTCAGTCGAACTAAACCACACCGATTTAAGTTCGCTGCCACACGGTTTCTTGCGTGATGGCACCAACGATTCGCGTATTTTGGCAATTGCGAAGAACTTGATGTCAGATGGAAAACAAGTTGTTCTAGTCACTAAAGATTTGCCACTTCGAGTAAAGGCATCAGCTGTCGGCGTCGAAGCTGAGGAATATCGCGCCGAGTTGGTTTCCAACAGTGGCTGGACCGGCATTGAAGAGATCGATGTTGGCCACCAAATAATTGATGATCTTTATGCCACTGATCGGGCCGACCATGAACTCGCTCACCAACTGCCAGTTCACACCGGCATCGTTTTGCATTCCGAAAAAGGTAGCGCCTTAGCCCGAGTTACTGTCGACAAACAATTGCAATTAGTCCGGGGCGATCGCAACGCTTTTGGTCTGCATGGTCGCAGTGCCGAACAAAGAATTGCCCTCGATCTTTTGCTTGATCCAGATATCGGCATCGTTTCACTCGGCGGTCGCGCCGGAACTGGTAAAAGTGCACTGGCACTTTGCGCCGGACTCGAAGCGGTTATGGAAAAGCGACTTCACAAGAAGGTAGTAATTTTCCGCCCGCTTTATCCAGTTGGCGGGCAAGAGCTGGGCTACTTGCCAGGTAGCGAAGGCGAGAAAATGTCGCCTTGGGCCCAAGCCGTTTTCGATACTTTGGGAGCTCTAGTTAGCCAGCAAGTTATCGATGAAATTATTGATCGCGGGCTGATTGAAGTTCTACCGCTGACTCACATTCGTGGCCGCTCTTTGCATGACTCTTTTGTAATTGTCGATGAAGCCCAATCGCTCGAACGGGGAGTTCTACTGACCGTGCTCTCTCGTATCGGCCAATCTTCGCGAGTGATCCTGACCCACGACGTTGCCCAACGCGACAACTTGCGAGTCGGCCGCCACGATGGCGTCGTGGCCGTGGTCGAAACTCTTAAGGGCCATCCACTTTTTGCTCACGTGACCCTGACTCGCTCAGAGCGCTCACCGATTGCAGCCCTAGTTACCGAGCTGCTCGAAGGGCCAATTCCGAACTAGCTAGAGGTGGGCCAAAAGTGGTCCTTTTTAATGTCACACTCACATATCGGACATTTCGGACTTCTGCCTAGGTGACCTGCGCTTTTACAACTGACTCAGATCACTCAATCCTTAGAATTTGCGACTCACGCGTAATTAAATTTGCCGATGTCAGTGCGCCTTGCCAGTCTAAACCCTGTTACTCACCCAACCGGGTGAGATTAAAGGGTACTGAAAGGAGTCACCGTGGGTTATCAACTGAACTCTTCCCGTCGCGCTTTAGCGATCTGGGCAACTGTGGCTGCTTTCTTGGGTATCGCAATCTTGCAACCAAGTGCCTACGGTCTTGAGTTTCCGGCCACGACCTCATTGACTTTGCCGGTCGTAGTCGAACCCGATTCTGACGAAGTTTTCTTAACTACAAAAACCGACCTAGAGATTGCACCAATCGAAGCTGCGCTTTTTAGCGAACTCTCTTCCGAGGCGACCGTTTCGGCTTCAGCGATGTCTTTAGTTTCCTCGGCAAGTGCCAGCGTTGAACTTGCTCGCAGCCCTGAAGGCGCCCGCGAAGTTGCCAAAGCTTTGATGGCAGAGAAATACGGCTGGGGTGAAAAGCAATATGCCTGCCTTGATGGCCTCTGGACTAAAGAGAGTCGTTGGAATTACCGATCGAGCAATAAGCGAACAGGTGCCCACGGAATTCCACAAGCTCTGCCAGCTACCAAGATGGAAGTTGTTGGAACCGACTGGCGCACCAACCCAGTAACTCAGATTTCTTGGGGCCTTCGCTATATCGATATCCGATATGACACCCCTTGCGGTGCCTTCGCTAAATTCAAGCGCACTAACTGGTACTAAGCCGATCTAGCTTAGTTTCTTGGCCCCATGGCAATTGTGATTGGCTTTGAAGTCTCGGCAAAGAAATCGCCACCTTTATCGTCAACGACAATGAAGGCCGGGAAATCAACCACATCGATTTTCCAAACAGCTTCCATGCCCAGTTCGGCGAAATCTAAAACTTCAACTTTCTTTATGCAATCTTGGGCAAGTCGAGCAGCTGGGCCACCGATCGAGCCAAGATAGAAACCACCATGAGTTTTACAAGAATCAGTTACCGCCTTTGAGCGGTTTCCTTTCGCCAACATTATCTTTGAACCACCGCGACTCTGGAAATATTCAACGTAGGAATCCATGCGACCAGCAGTTGTCGGACCGAACGAGCCCGACGCGTAACCTTCGGGAGTCTTAGCTGGGCCAGCGTAATAAACTGCGAAATCACGTAAATAATCTGGCATTGGTGCGCCTTGATCCATCATTTCCTTGATCTTGGCATGGGCCAAGTCGCGGGCTACAACCAAAGTGCCAGTTAGCGAAATGCGCGTTTTAAGTGGGTGCTTGGAAAGCTCGGCCAAAACATTTGCCATTGGCTGATTCAAGTTAATATTTACTACGCCATCGTTTAAATGTTCATCGGTGGTCTCGGGCAAGAAGTGGGCAGGCTC
>RFRA01000126.1 GCA_009924725.1 Actinomycetota bacterium | reverse complement strand
TGCGGGCGCGACATATGCAGCTGCGATTGAGATTGCCAAAGTCAATGTTGCGGTAACTCCGTTACCGCCAGTTACTGCAATAGTAATAGTTGATGTACCGGCAGCTGTCGGAGTTCCACTTACTTCGCCTGTTGTTGGATCAAAATTTAGACCGGTAGGCAAGGTTCCGCTGGTAATTGCGAACGACTTAGGTGAAGTACCACCCGCAGTTACTGGAGTCATCGAATATCCGGAATCCGCAGTGCCGTTGATTCCAGTGTTCGGTGCCGCAATTGTTAAAGCTGCGGTAACTAGATCTGTTGTTGGCGAAGTAGCGATGATTGTTCCGCCAGCATTTGACGCAGTTCCTTTAACCGCAATGTACTTGCCAATTTGCGAAGAGGTTAATGTGAAAGTTGTATTTGTTGCTCCAGCAATATCAACACAGGTCGAGAGATCACTTGCTGAAGTGCACGCCACCCATTGATAGGTGACCGAAGGAGTCGGAGCGCCAGTGAAGAAAAGATCACGAGTTAATACTTTGCCAACCTCTTCGTCACCTGTTGGCGCAATTGAGGTTACAACCGTAGGTGAAATAACCGCTTTTGGTTTAGCGCTATTAGAAACGGTTGCGGAACTACCTGTGCCAACCGAGTTAATTGCTTTCACCGAAAATGTATAAAGTGATTCATTTGTTAACCCGGTAATCTCATATGGCGCTGAAGTTAAAGTTATAACTGTGCCATCAGGACTTACAGTTACTTCATAGCCAGTAATTGCTGCACCATTTGCCGCACCAGGAGTTATATTCAAGGTGACTTTTCCATCGCCAGGGACTGCGACAACCGCAGCGGGTGCACTTGGTAAGCCAGCTGGAGTTACTGAAGAAGTTGCGCTGGATGCGACCGAATCACCGACAATATTGGTTGCTACTGCGGTAAATGTGTAAGAAGTGCCATTTACCAGCGTGGAGATATCACAAGCTAACGGATTAGCCGATGGGGCAACAGTACAAGTAAAACCACCTGGCGCTGACGTAATTGTGTAACCAGTTATTGCTGATCCACCATTACTTGCAGGTGCCGTGACAGTTACCGTTGCCGTTCCTGGTGAACCTGAAACAGCACTTACACTTGGGGCGCCAGGTATTGTCTTTGGGGTAACCGCAACTGAAGCCGTAGAAGTATCAGATATGAAAAGCGCATTTTCAGCAATTACTGTAAACGTATAGGCGGTTCCATTTGTCAGCCCAGTTACGTTACATGCAAGCGGGTTAGGCAAAGGTGAATTTAATACACAAGATCCGCCAGCAGGTGAGGAAGTAATTGTGTATTTAGTTGGAGCCGAATCTGTGACGTTAGCAGGCGCAGCAAATGAAACATTGGCGGCTCCATTTGATGCTGTAGCAACAACACTGCTCGGTGCATCTGGCTTTCCTAATGGCTTTACTGAAGAAGACGTTGGCGAAGCAGAAGTTGTTCCAGTGGCATTAGTTGCAGTAGTTGTGAAGGTATAAGCGGTGTTATTTGTTAACGGGGAAATTGTGCAAGTTGTTGCTGGTGCATAAACCGTACAACTTGCACCACCAGGAGATGCAGTAATTGTGTAAGAGACCGCATCACCGCCGCTACCGGTACCTGGGTTAACTGTGACCACTGCGCTTGCATCACCGACAACTGCAGTTGGCGCAGCAGGTGTGTTAGGAAGTGCAACTGTCCATTGCGCAGTTAACTGCGTATTTACTAAAGGCATTTGATAGGTGCTGCTCGCAGCAATTACTTGCGAACCATCTGACCAGCCCGCAAAGTTATAACCAGTGCGAGCAAAACCAGTTCCGGCTGCCAATTGAATATTAGAACCGCTAGCAGCGCTTTGGGCTGCCGGCAGTGAACCAGAGCTCTTCAAACCAGCGTAAATCACGGTGATTGTGGCGGCTGCATATTGAGCATAGAGAGTTACATCAGAAGAGCCAAGAATTAATTGAGCCCCAGCCCCGTATGAACTTCCCGAACCGTTTGCAGCAGTATTCCAGCCAATAAAGTTCTGTCCGGCCGGTGGTGTTGGCGCAGTTGCAGAGAGCGAAACAATCTGTCCCATGTTTCCAGTTTGAGTTGCAGGAGCGCCAGAACCAGTTTGGGCGCTAAAAGTAATGTTGTAGGGTTTAAAGGTCCAGGTCGCATAAAGAATGTAATGGCCATCGCTTACGGTGTAAGAACTAGCTGCATTAACAGATGTGCCACCTTGATCGACCCAGCCGGCAAAATCATACCCAGTACGAGTTGGCGCAACTGAAGTTGTAATCACTTGGCCATTAGTACAAAGACCAGCGGCTCCGTTATCAATACACTCTTGATCGGTATTAGCAATGTTGGCATCTGTTGATGTACCGCCACCTAAAACGTATCGGACATCATAAACACGATTCCATTGCGCCGTAAATGTAGGAGCGGTTGCAGTCACACGGTATTGCGAACCAGGTTGATACGTTGTAGCTGCATCAGACCAACCAGAAAATACATAAACATCTCCACCTGCGGTCACTGACACTGTTGATGAATTTGGCAATTGGTAAAGCGAGCCAAAAGTAGCAGTGGTATTTAACGGTAATGTAACTGGAGATGCTGCAGCAGAATTTGCCGTTCCTGCTGCGAATGAAATATTTATTGATGCTAGTGACCATTTTGCATACAGAGTTGTATTTGCGCTAACGGTATATGGTGTTGAAACCGCACTGCCTGTTGGTGTTGTTGACCAACCCGCAAAAACATAACCACTCTTTAACAAATCGCCGGCCCCAGGCAAAGTAATTCCGGTAGCACCAGTCACATAGCTCGATAGAGCAGGTGCAGAACCAGCAGTCGCACCGTTCTTGTCATATGTAATGATGTAAGTGGCAATCCATACTGCGCTCAGCGTTACATTTGCCGAACCCACTGTGTAGTTCGTTCCAGCGGTATATGTATTTGTGCCATCTGACCAGCCACCGAAAGTAAAACCGGTCTTAGTAATTCCCGTTGCTGCTGCCAATTGGAAAGTCTGACCAATTGTCTTGGTGCCTTGAGTTGGCAAGGTTCCTGCGGTTGCGTTATTTAATGAATAAGTAACGGTGTAATTTGTAAGCGTCCACTTAGCAAATAGATTTAAATTCGCCGAAGTTGAATAAGTTGCCGCAGCTGCGTAATTAGCGCCACTACCGTCAGCCGCAGTATTCCAACCACTAAAGTCGTATCCAGTCTTAGCTAAAGTATTGGCGCCAAGTACCGTGTAAGCAGTAGATCCGCTTGTGTAAGCACCATTAGTTGGAGTAGCACCAGAGGTATTGCCGTTGCCGTTATAGGTAATTGCGTATGTAACAGGTGTCCATGTAGCGTAAACAGTTGTG
>RFRA01000125.1 GCA_009924725.1 Actinomycetota bacterium | reverse complement strand
ACAACAATTGGTATTACGTTCAAGGGCACTAAAAAAGATGTATATAAGTTCATGGATGCCTTGCGAATCATCGATATTTCCAACAATTTAGGTGATAGCAAGTCACTAATTACTCACCCAGCCTCGACCACACATCGCCGGCTGAGCCCGCAAGATCAGCTAGCAATGGGAATCACGGCAACAACTTTGCGGCTCTCAGTTGGCTTAGAACACAGTGATGATCTAATTAAAGATATCGCGCAAGCCTTAGGCTAAATAAACTTAGATTAAAACTGCGGCAACAAGTAAAACCGAGTACAAACTTAAGTAAGAGATTGACCACTGGAAAACTTTGGCTGCCACTTTTCCATAATCTGGATTACTACCACGAAGTTGCGCAAGAGTTAAAGCAAAAACGGAAAACAAAATAACGTTAACAAGCTGCACCCAGAGTGAAAGTCCAGCAAAGTTAATTGTTACAACGGAAGCGATAAACATCGCAATTGTATGGAACCACATTTGGCCATGTAAATTTGCCTGCGATGTCACGCCTGGCAACATTGGGATTCCCGCAGCGTTGTAGTCATCTTTGTATTTAATAGCCAGTGCCCAAAAATGTGGTGGCGTCCAAAAGAAAATAACAAAGAAAAATGCCCACGCAACCCTTGATAAGTCATTGGTTACCGCTGCCCAACCGATCAACACCGGCATGCAGCCAGCGATTCCACCCCAAACAATATTCTGCGCAGTTCGTCGCTTTAGCGCCATCGTGTAAACAACGACATAGAAAACAATTGCAATAAGAGTTAAGCAAGTAGCAAGCGGTGTTGTGAAAAACCAAAAAACTAGAAGTGAAATTATGCCTATACTGGCTGCAAAAATTGTTGCAGCTCCACGAGAAATAACTCCAGTTGCAATCGGACGTTGCGCGGTTCGCTTCATCAACTTATCGGTTTCACTCTCGATCACCATGTTGAATGCATTCGCACTACCAGCTGCCAAGGTTCCGCCCAGAATTGTGGCGATGGATAGACCCACAGATGGGATGCCATTTTGGGCTAGAACTAGCGCTGGCAAAGTAGTCACAAGCAACAGCTCGACGACCCGCAATTTCATGAGGTCTAGGTAGCCACGAACCCGAAGATCCGAACTCTTATCTGGCTGATTCACGCTCACCAGGCAAGGCTACTAAGTTAAATACACAGCCCTCACCGCTGGCGTTCCCAGAAGGCTCACAGGTTCATGAATTATTTTCTGGTCATGGAAAACAATCAGAAACCTGAATGGTTCGAACTAGCTGATAACGATCAGCCGGTAAACCGCACGATGAAGAAAGCGCCGAAGCGCAATTTTGCCTTCATTTTGGCCGGCATTTTAGTTATTCCAGTCGGCGCCGGTTTTGCACTTCTCTCACACGAAGACCAATCTGCCAGCGCTCTTGAAACTTCAAATTTAACCCAAGAGTCCCCAACGATTGCTAGTTCGGCGCCTACCCAGTCAAGCAACGCAATAACTATGCCGACTACTTTTCGTGAAGATGACGATTAATTAACTGTTTGTCGACTGAGTTGCATCTGGGCTTGGTAGCACGCCTGATGGACTTGGCGAAATAGTAGGAACAGGTTTTGCAAATTTAGCTAAAACTTTATCAAATGCTACGCGTGCTGCCCTAGCAGCTGTTGGATTCTTGGCAATCTGATCAGCGATAGCAACAAATATGTACTCATGATCGCCACCTTGCACATAACCAGCCATTGAAACAACGCCAGTTAATGAGCCAGTTTTAGTTCGCACTAAACCAATTGCTTTAGGCGCACTTGTGACAAACCGATTACGCATCGTGCCATTAACACCACCTACCGGAAGTCCACCATAAATAGTGCGGTATTTATCGTTGTTATAAGTCTTAAGCAGTAGTTGACTCAGCATCTCTGCCGATACTCGATTAGCTCGAGAGAGCCCACTACCATCAACAGCAATTAAGCCAGTCGCATCAATTTCTAGATTAGTTAATGTTTTTACAAACGTTTTTTCTATACCAGACTCGCTATATCCATTTCCAGCTTTCATCGAGGCATACATGGCCATTCGGTTACCAAGCGTGTTATCGCTCCAGATCAACATCCAGTCCATGATTTTTTGCAGGGCTGGTGACTGGAATTTTGCAATCGACTCTTTTGAATAAAGCAAGGCTTCTTCGGGAGTTACTTTGACCATACTAACTTTGATATCTCGTGCGGAAAATTGCGCTTTTATAAAACTTAAATCTGCGATGTGCATTTGGGAATACTCGACTCTTAAAGTTTTTATTGGCGCTCCGTTATCGGCATCAAGTTTCTTCAGAGCTGTTTTTACAAGTTTGGGCAAAGATGCCCGACCCATTTTTATAGCCAGAACACCGTTTCGTTCCATCCAGGGATCTAGCGAGCCCGCAATAATCAAGGTGTTTGGCTCAGCGCCAGTGAGAATTTCGGTAGTGAATCTAAATTCTGGATCTACATAATCTAATAAAGCCACCGCAGAGAATATTTTTAGAAGTGATGCTGGCATGCGCAGTGAATCAGCACTGTATTTGAAAATTGTTTCACCAGTTACTGGATCAAGTAAAATCATTCCCGGATGGGCGAGAGTTTTAGATACTGCAGCGCTCTTTAAAATTGGGGTAATGGCGCTACTTTTTAGGGTTGCAGGAGCCCCAGATGTCGTGACCGCAGTTAGTGTGATGATGATTGCGCCGACAGAGACAAATGATTTCAGGCGTAATTTCATGCTGCGAATACTACTTTCTTATTACTAAAGATAGATTGACCCAATGAGTATGCCACCAGCTGAAATTGGTCCGGGTGAATTTTTCCCGGTTGTTGGAGTTGGTCCACACCCAAAACCTTGGCCAACTGGTGCTGAATATGACTTAGAACTTCTGGAGAATGGTGATCGTCGCAATGTGCTCAACAAGTATCGCTATTGGTCCGTTGCCGCAATCGTTGCTGACTTAGACACCAAGCGCCACAAACTGCAGATCGCAATTGAAAATTGGCAACATGATTTAAATATCGGTTCAGTGGTTAGAACTGCGAACGCTTTTAATGTAAGTGCGGTCCATATTGTGGGCAAGCGTGATTGGAATAAACGCGGCGCAATGGTTACCGATAGATACTTAACAGTTGTCCACCACCCAACTGTTGAAGACTTTGGAAATCACTGTCGTGAAGCTGGACTACCAATAATCGGAATTGATAATTTGCCTGGCATTTCAAAGCAACTTGAATCGACCCAATTGCCAGAGAATTGCGTTCTGCTATTTGGCCAAGAAGGTGCCGGAATGAGTGAAGAAGCAGTTGCCGTTTGCGAAGTAGTTCTTGAAATTAATCAGTACGGCTCTACTCGCAGCATGAATGCATCAGCT
>RFRA01000124.1 GCA_009924725.1 Actinomycetota bacterium | reverse complement strand
GACGACGCAAAGAAGCAATAGCGGCACTTTCTGCTGCACTAAATGGTGTACAAGTATCACTATTGGCTACAACTACCGATGGTCTTGGCTTAACCGGTGAAGGTAAAGGCATTGCAGCCATTGCCTCAGCGCTCGTTTTTAAGGTTTCTAGTAACGACCGATAGACTTCGCTAATGAGTTCGCTAAAGCTATATGACACATTGTCGCGAACCGTCTCAGAATTCATTCCACTGCAGCCGGGTAAAGCGAGTATTTACCTTTGCGGGGCTACCGTTCAAGCGCCACCACATATCGGCCATATCCGTAGTGGGGTCAACTTCGATGTTTTGCGACGCTGGTTAGTTAAGTCCGGCTACGAAACAACTTTTATCCGTAACGTCACTGACATAGATGACAAGATTCTGCATAAGGCTGTTCATGAACAAGCGCCTTGGTGGGCAGTTGCTCAGAAGTACGAACGCGCTTTCACTGATGCGTATACAGCGCTAAATGTGCTGCCACCAACTTATGAACCACGAGCAACTGGTCATATCACGCAAATGATTGAATTAATTGCATCATTGATCGAACGAGGACATGCTTATGCGCCAGGTAATGGCGATGTTTATCTAGAAGTTCGAAAGCTAACTTCTTACTTAACGCTTTCAAACCAGAATATCGATGATTTATTGCCGGCCCAAGATGCTGATGAAACTTATAAGCGCGATGTACGTGACTTCGCACTTTGGAAAGCGGCCAAAGCTGGCGATCCATTTTGGCCAACGCCATGGGGAAATGGTCGACCAGGTTGGCATATTGAATGTTCAGCAATGGCACACACTTATTTGGGTGCCGAGTTTGATATTCACGGTGGTGGTTTAGATTTAATATTCCCGCACCACGAAAACGAAATTGCGCAATCTGAAGCAGCGGGCTACGGTTTTGCTAAACGTTGGTTACACAATGCTTGGGTAACTGCATCGGGTGAAAAAATGTCGAAGTCACTTGGTAACTCATTACAAGTTACTGAATTACTAAAGATTGTTCGTGGCGTAGAACTACGTTGGTATTTAGGTAGTGCTCATTACCGATCAATGCTTGAGTTCTCACCAGCTGCCTTAGAAGAATCAGCCGTGAGTTTCCGTCGGATTGAGAACTTCCTTTTGCGCGCAACCGAAATCTTAGGTAGCCAGCCAGAACCTGCGTTATCGCCAGATTTCATAGCTGCTATGAATGAAGACTTAGCTGTTCCTCAAGCGCTAGCTGGGATTTCGGAACAATTACGCTTAGGAAATAGCGCAATAAC
This sequence comes from Actinomycetota bacterium, assembly GCA_009924725.1. Classification (GTDB taxonomy): domain Bacteria; phylum Actinomycetota; class Actinomycetes; order Nanopelagicales; family Nanopelagicaceae; genus Planktophila. The sequence goes on along the minus strand of RFRA01000124.1, from coordinate 2,121 downwards.
CGAGAATAACAATGCAGGCATTGCAACTGCAGCCGGCTTTATTCGGGGCGCACTTGAAGTACTTGGTTGCGATCCATTTGATCCAGCGTTTACTAGTGGTTCACAGAGCGAGTCACTGACTAGTGCACTAGATGGCGTAATTAATTTAGTTCTTGCACAACGAACATCAGCTCGTGAACGTAAAGATTTTGCCGCATCCGATCAGATTCGTGATGGTTTAATCGCACTTGGTATTTCAATTGAAGACACAGTTCAAGGGCCACGTTGGTCAATCTCACGATCAGAAGGTAGTAATTAAATGGCCGGTAATTCAGAGCGCAAAGGCGCAATACGCGGATCTAAAAAAGGTCCAACAACCGGAACTGGTGGCAAGAATAAAAAGCGATTAGCGGGTAAAGGACCAACTCCAAAAGCTGAAGACCGCCCCTATCACGCAGCTGCTAAACGTAAAAAAGCAGCTGAGAAAGCAAAGGCTAATCCACGCGCAGGTACAACCCCACGTACTGGCACGACGCCGCGTAGTTCAGCCGGACGCAATTCCAGAATTGACAAACCGAAAGGTGAAATTGTTGCAGGTCGTAACGCGGTTCTTGAAGCGCTACGCGCCTCAGTTCCGGCAACTGAAGTTTTGGTCGCTCGCGGAATAGATATTGATGACCGAGTCGCCGAGTCTTTGCAATTAGCGCTTCATTTGCAACTTCCCATCCGCGAAGTTCACCGCGCTGAGGTTGAAGGAATCTCACCAAATAGCCAAGGAATTATTTTGGCGATCAAGCCTTATCAGTATTCAAGTTTCGAAGAGATAACCCAACGCGCAAAGAATCCAATGTTGATTGTTGCACTCGATGGGGTTACTGATCCACGAAACCTTGGCGCGATAATTCGTAGCGCCGGCGCTTTCGGGGTAAATGGTGTTGTAATGACCGAGCGCCGTGCGGCAGCAATGACTGCATCTGCCTGGAAGGCATCAGCTGGTGCTGCTGCGCGCATGCCTGTTGCTCAAGTAACCAACTTGGCTCGCACTATCGAAGAAGCTAAGAAATTGGGCTGTTTTGTCATTGGGTTAGATGGCGAAAGCGATGAATCACTTAGTGGCTTGAAAGTTGCCACCGAATCACTAATGATCGTGGTTGGCAGCGAAGGCAAAGGCCTTTCTAGATTAGTTCGCGAAAAATGTGATCTCGTGGTTTCGATCCCAATGAATTCAGCCACTGAATCTCTTAATGCAAGTGTGGCGACTTCGATTGCGCTCTTCTGGGTAGACGAGCAACGCCGAAAGAGCTAACTATGATTTATCAAAGATTTATCGCACTAGGTGATTCTTTCACTGAGGGCATGACCGATGAAATCAGCAATGGAAATTTCCGGGGCTGGGCTGATCGAGTTGCCGATGTGTTAACTACGCAATCTTCTGATTTCACTTATGCTAATTTAGCAATTCGCGGCAAATTGGTAACTCAAGTAGTTGAGGATCAAGTTCCCAAAGCTATCCCGCTAATCACTGGCAAAGAAACTTTAGTTTCCTTCCATGCTGGAGCAAACGATGTTTTACGGCCTGGCTATCGTCCAGAAAATGTCTTTCCAATTTACAACGATGCAGTTAGAAAGTTATCAGCTACTGGAGCAACGCTAATGTTGTTTACAGTTTTAGAAAGAACTGGAAATACTGGCAAGACTGCTGATATGTGGGCGGAGCGCTTCAGTACTTTTAATAAAAATGTTCGTGCCATGGCATTTGAAGTTGGGGCCATAATTGTCGACGCTAATGAAAAACAATTTTTGTCTGATCGACGCCTATTAGCATTTGATCGATTGCACTTAAATCCACTTGGTCACGATCGCGTGGCACAAGGAGTACTTGAAGTACTTGGCGCTCCATTCGACCCTAATTGGCGATTGCCGCTGCCTGCGGCAAAACCAACACCTTGGTTAGTCAAAACGGCTACTAACGTTGCTTGGTTTTTCACCTTTGCCTTACCTTGGATTTGGCGGAGAATTCGCGGTAAATCATCTGGTGATGGGCGTAGCGCAAAGTACCCCAAGCCGACCAAATGGCCATTGCTTTAAGCGATAATCCACCTATAGGTCACCCAGCGTTCACCTCCATAAGAGAAAGTTGTC
>RFRA01000123.1 GCA_009924725.1 Actinomycetota bacterium | reverse complement strand
ATTGAATTTAGAATCAATGGTGAAGATCCAGGTCGTTCATTCTTACCCGCCCCTGGTCGCATCACCAAGATGTCACTACCAACTGGACCTGGCGTAAGAGTTGACACTGGTTTTCGAACTGGCGATGCCATCACTGGAAACTTTGATTCGTTGCTAGCTAAATTAATTGTTACTGGGGCAACTCGTGAACAAGCAATAACTCGAGCTCGTCGCGCCATTGCTGAATTTACAATTGAAGGAATGGCCACGGCGCTTCCATTTCACCAAGCAATTTTGCAAGATCCAGCTTTCACTAATGAATTCAAGGTTTACACCAGCTACATTGAGAAAGAATTTAAGAACGAGATTCCAGAATTTAAAATCCTGCCGCTAGAAGCACAAACCAAAGCAGCAGCTGATCATCTAGTCGCAGAAATTAATGGCAAGCGTTTTGAAATCTTGGTGCATGCACCAGAACCAGTAGTTAAGCGGCACCGTGCAAAAGATGCACTCGCTGGCGGATCTGCTGGCGTGGGTTTAACTAGCCCGATGCAAGGTACGGTAGTAAAAGTTGCCGTAACCGAGGGCCAAAGCGTTGAAAAAGGCGATTTAGTAATCGTGCTTGAAGCTATGAAGATGGAGCAGCCGTTAATGGCGCATCGCTCTGGTGTGATCTCTAACTTATGTGCGGTAATCGGTGAGACGGTTGCGAGTGGCACCGTGCTCTGTGACATTATTGAGGCATGAGCCAAGCCCTAATTAACGCTGAATCTGCCGCCGCTGAAATTGCAAAGCGGTCAGGTGTACCTGCCCACGATGTTGCTTTAGTAATGGGTTCAGGGTGGGTTAGCGCAACTGATGCTTTGGGCACACCAAAGTTTGAATGTGATGCCCATGAATTGCCAGGCTTCCTACCACCGGCAGTCGAAGGACATTCCGGGAAAGTGCGCTCTTATGAAATTATTGAAAACGGCAAGACGGTTAGAGTTCTTGTTTTCCTTGGGCGCACTCACCTTTATGAAGGCAAAGGAATGGAACCTGTAGTTCATGGTGTTCGCACTGCAGTAAAAGCAGGTTGCAAAGTTGTAGTCCTAACTAATGCCTGCGGCGGAATCAATACCGACTATAAAGTTGGCCAACCAGTTTTGATTCGCGACCACATTTCGCTAACTGCAGCTTCCCCACTTGAAGGTGCCAACTTTGTAGATTTAACTGATCTCTATAGCAAGCGAATTCGCACCATCGTTAAGGGCGAAGATGAAACTTTAGCTGAAGGTGTTTATGTGCACTGGCGTGGTCCAACTTATGAAACTCCAGCCGAGATTCTGATGATGCGCGGAATGGGAGCTGATCTAGTTGGTATGTCTACTGTGCCTGAAGCAATTGCCGCTCATGCTTTGGGTGCCGAAGTTCTTGGTATCTCATTAGTGACTAACGCGGCAGCTGGCGTGACTGGTGAGAAGTTAAACCATGAAGAAGTAATTGCAGCTGGTAAAGCGGCTGCAGATCGCATGGGCAAGTTACTGAAAAACGTTATCCCAAAGTTAGTCTAAGTGGATGGACCAGAAATTAGCTGCCGAAGTTTCGGCTTGGATCGCTGATGATCCAGATCCAAAAACTGCAGCGCAATTACAATCCTGGTTAGCTGCTGGCAACGAAGTCGAACTACGTAAAAACTTCAATGGCTTTTTGCAATTTGGAACTGCTGGATTACGTGGTCCAATTGGCCCTGGTCCTTCGTGCATGAACAATGCAGTAGTTGGTCGTACTGCAGCTGGCCTGGTTGCCTTTATGAAAGAGCGCGGTCTAACGAGTGTGGTAATTGGTCGCGATGCGCGTCATGGTTCTGAAACTTTCACTCAAACAAGTGCGGAAATATTTAGTGGCGCTGGAATGCAGGTTTATGTCTTGCCCCGCCCGCTACCGACCCCAGTTTTAGCATTTGCGGTTAACGAGTTAGGCGTTGATGTTGGCGTAATGGTGACTGCCAGCCATAACCCACCCCAAGATAATGGCTACAAGGTTTATCTTGGTGGCACAGTTGATGGCATTGAATATCGCGGTAGCCAGATTATTACGCCTACCGATAAATCAATTTCGAGCCAGATTGATCAAGTGACTTCACTTAAATCTCAACCACGCGGCACTAACTGGAAAGTATTAGATGAAGAAATAGTTCACAAATACACAACCCGCACTGCGCTCTTAGGACCAAGGCCGGCTGATCTAAAAATTGTTTACACCGCAATGCATGGAGTTGGCACCAAGACTTTGCAACAAGTATTTCAAAAGGCAGGATTTGCCTCACTAATTTTGGTCGATGCACAAGCTGAGCCAGATCCAGATTTTCCAACTGTGGCATTTCCGAATCCGGAAGAACCTGGCGCCATTGATTTAGCGCTAGAAACTGCCAAAGCATTTGGTGCTGACTTGGTAATTGCTAACGACCCTGATGCCGATCGTTGCGCAGCAGCCATTAATGATCCAAGAACTGGTTGGCGCATGCTTCGTGGCGATGAGCTAGGTGTGGTTTTAGGTGAATCAATCGCCCGCAATACCAATTCCGGAATACTTGCAAATTCAATCGTCTCGTCATCAATTTTGAGCAAGATTGCCAAACATTACAATTTGGATTTCACGGAAACTCTAACCGGATTTAAATATTTAGCGAAGATTCCAAATTTAACTTTTGGTTACGAAGAGGCACTCGGTTATTGCGTAGATTCTCAAACTGTCAATGATAAAGATGGCTTATCGGCCGCACTATTGTTGGCTCAGATTGCCGTTGATCTAAAGAGTCAAGGTAAAACAATTCTTGATTTGCTAAATGAAGTTTGGGCTCGCCACGGGTTCCATGGAACTGAACAAATTTCGATCCGAGTAAATCAACTGAGCGATGTAACTAAATTGATGAGTGGGCTGCGGGCAAACCCTCCCCAAATGATTGCGGGCCGAGTAGTTGAAAGTATTGATGATCTAGAAAAACCGATTTGCAAGCATTACTTTCTCTTAATTAGCTTCGAAAGGCGTAGTCCCATGAGCTTCTATGGCCTCGTCGATGGCAGTGATATTTCGCTCCGCAACTATTTAAAGCAGCTTCCTGGTGTTGATCAAGTTGGCGCTGAAGCCCGCGCTGCCATGTTGGCAACTCGCAGCATTAAAACCACGAGTAAAGCTTGGGCAATTGATACCGCGATCTCGATGGTTGATTTAACAACTCTCGAAGGCGCCGATACTCCAGGCAAAGTGCAAGCGCTTTGTTCCAAAGCATTTCGCCCGGACCCTACTGATTTAACAGTGCCCCGAGTTGGTGCAGTCTGTGTCTATAACGACATGGTTGGTATTGCTCGACAACATCTAGACTCAATTGGCGCACATGAACTACCGGTTGCTGCAGTTTCAACTGCGTTTCCATCTGGACGTGCTTCGATGGCAGTTAAATTGCAAGATACCGAAGATGCCATTGTTGCTGGCGC
>RFRA01000122.1 GCA_009924725.1 Actinomycetota bacterium | reverse complement strand
GTGACCAGTCTTAGCTTCAATTTCTTGAGCCAACCATTCACCGATACCAGAAAGCTTTACGTGACCGAAAGCATCAAGTGTCTGATCCTTGATCACCATGTCACCATCTTGTGGGATCGCACCTTCAGCAATAACAATGATCGGAGCCTGTCCTTTGTCGAAGCAAGAATTTACATAAGCGCAAACCTTGTCGAGTGAGAACTTAACTTCTGGGATCAAAACGCAAGCTGCACTACTTGCCATGCCTGAATGCAAAGCGATCCAGCCCGCATGACGACCCATTACTTCAACCACCAAAGCGCGGTGATGTGACTGAGCCGTTGTGTGCAGGCGATCGATGGCTTCGACTGCAATATTTACTGAAGTATCAAACCCAAATGTGTAGTCGGTGTTATTTAGATCGTTATCGATCGTCTTTGGCACACCAATAACTTTTACACCGAGGGCATCAAGTTTGGTGGCAACACCAAGAGTGTCTTCGCCACCGATTGCGATTAAGGCATCAATGCCAGCAGCAGCCAGATTCTCTTTGATGCGTTCTACGCCGTTATCAATTTTAAACGGGTTAGTGCGTGATGAACCAAGAATGGTTCCACCCAAAGGCAAAATATCGCGAGTGTTCTCAATCGTTAACGGCATAGTCAAACCCTCTAATGGGCCTTTCCAACCATCGCGAAAACCTACGAACTCGTGACCATATTCTTTGATGCCCTTTTGAACTACACCGCGAATAACTGCATTTAAGCCTGGGCAATCTCCGCCGCCGGTGAGGATTCCAATACGCATTTTTGTAAACTCCAATATCGCTGTCAATTAGATTCGCTAAATTTAAGTTGAGAAATCTAAATATTCATATGGTCAACGTTGACGATCACAGTCTAGCCTTGCCCCATGAGCCAAAGCGAACAAAAGCTAGTTGCCGGCGTAGATTCTTCGACCCAATCTGTGAAATTGGTTATTCGAAACGCAGTTACCGGCGAGTTAGTGCGCAGTGGCCGCACTAGTCATCCAGATGGCACCGAAGTAAATCCCACACTTTGGGCAACTGCGCTAGACCAGGCAATTGCTGCAGCTGGCGGTATTGTAGATGTTTCAGCGATCTCAATTGGTGGCCAACAGCATGGCATGGTTGCACTCGACAGTGACGGCGCAGTAATTCGTGATGCACTCTTATGGAATGACACTCGATCTGCACAAGCTGCCAAAGATTTAAACCATGAACTCGGTGGCGATGCCGAAACTGCTCGCAAAGTTGGTTCGGTACTAGTTGCTTCATTTACCGCCAGCAAATTACGTTGGTTAGCAGATCTCGAGCCAGAGAATGCCAAGCGCGTTGCTGCAGTTGCTCTCCCCCACGATTGGTTATCTTGGCAATTGCAAGGTGGCAAAGATTTTGAAAAACTATTTACTGATCGCAGTGATGCTTCGGGCACTGGTTATTTTGACCCTACAACTTCACACTACCGTTATGAAATTTTAAGTTTGGCGTTAAAGCACGATTCGGAAATTTACTTGCCTAAAATTATTGCGCCCAACGCATTTGGGGGCACGACACTTGGTGGAATTCCAATTGCAGCTGGTGCTGGCGATAACGCAGGAGCTGCGCTTGGCTTAAATGCGCAACCTGGTGACGTAATTGTTTCACTTGGAACCAGCGGAACTGCTTTCTCTGTTTCTAACACTCCGACTCATGATGCCGCCGGTTTAGTAGCTGGCTTTGCTGATGCAACCGGGCGTTACTTGCCTTTAGTTTGCACCCTTAATGCCGCCCGCATTCTCGATGCTGCGTGCAAGATTTTAGGTAAGAGCCATGACGAAGTAGCAGCACTTGCACTTTCAGCTAGCCCCGGTGCTAATGGCTTAACGCTGCTGCCATATTTCGAAGGCGAGCGCACCCCTAATCGCCCTGATGCAACTGGCGTCTTTGCTGGCATGAATCTAGCTAACTCAAACCCAGCAGACATTGCACGCGCCATGATCGAAGGAATGCTTTGTGGTTTAGTAGATGCCGTCGGTGCACTTGTTTCACAAGGAGTTGCGGTTAATCGCATCTTGTTAATTGGCGGAGCTGCGAAAAATCCAGCAGTGGCACAGATCGCTAGTTCGCTCTTTGGTCGCGAAGTCTTGATCCCACCAGCGGGTGAATATGTAGCAGATGGTGCCGCACGTCAGGCAGCATGGGCGTTATCTGGAAGTTCTGATGCACCGATCTGGAATTTTGGTGAAGTAGAAAAGGTAAACGCTAAAGCATCACCTGATGTGTTTGCTAAGTATCAAGAGTTGCGTGATCGCACTACCCAATGGATTTAAATAAAACTAGCGGAATTAAACGGTAACTCGCACGCCTTTACCTACAACCACAATTCCGCCTGGCGATAATGTGAAACGCTCGCGATCGCGATCAAGATCGACGCCAATTTGTGCACCTGGATCAACAATTACGCTCTTATCTAAGATCGCATTGCGAATTACCGCGCGATCGCCAATTCGAACACTTGGCATTAATACCGATCCATCAACGAAAGCGCCTTTTTCAACTAATACATCGTAGGAAGCAACAGTGCGGTTTACATGACCGCCAACAATGATTGTGCCAGCGCCCACGATGGAATCTTGCGCTAAGCCACCTTCGCTGAACTTAGCTGGAGGTAGAGATGGCGGATTAGTGAGCAACGGCCATTCACGATTATAAAGATTAAAAATTGGGTGAATGGAAACTAAATCCATATGCGCGTCGTAATAAGCATCAATTGAACCGACATCGCGCCAATAGCCTTTATCGCGTTCAGTCTCACCTGGTACCTGGTTGGTTGCAAAGTCATAAACTTTTGCCACTCCATTAGCAGTCATCATCGGAATGATGTTTGCACCTAAGTCATGGCGACTTTCCAGATCTTCGGAATCAAGGATTAGCGCTTCTTCCATTACGTCGCGCTTAAAAATGTAATTACCCATTGAAACCAAGCAAAGATCTGGGTGACCTGGCATGGCAGGTGGATCACTTGGCTTCTCGTGGAAAGCTTTAATTGTTACGCCATCTTCGGCTAATTCGATAACACCGAAGTCATGCGCTTCAGAGCGCTTCATGCGAATCGCAGCAACCGTTACGCCAGCGCCAGTACTTAAATGGAAATCAAACATTTGGCTGGAGTCCATGCGATAAACGTGATCAGCACCGAAGACCACAATATGTTTTGGGTTTTCGTCGTGGATCAAATTGAAGTTCTGCAGAATCGCATCAGCGCTGCCGGTATACCAACGTGGACCCAGACGTTGCTGCGCCGGAACTGGCGTTACATAGTTGCCTAGCAAAGTAGACATACGCCAAGTTGTAGTTATGTGACGATCGAGTGAGTGCGACTTATATTGTGTTAATACCGCAATCTTGCGCATCTCAGCATTTACTAAATTGGAAAGAACGAAATCTACGAGGCGATATGAACCACCAAATGGAACCGCGGGCTTTGCTCGATCTGCTGTCAGTGGCATTAAACGCTTGCC
>RFRA01000121.1 GCA_009924725.1 Actinomycetota bacterium | reverse complement strand
CCTCCAATCTCAACTGAATTTGAAGAAATGCCAACCATTGAGTCAATGAACTTGATGAAGTTTGATGTTTCAGCTTTCGGAAACCATGAACATGATCGCAATTTGGCGCACGTGCAAAAAGTCATTGGCGCATCTGATTTCCAGTGGGTTACATCAAACTACGGTGACTCATCTCTTGCGGCTCTCAAGTCAGGAAACAAAGCTGCCAAGAGTTACACCATTATTGATCGCGGTGGCGTGAAGATCGGAATTGTCGGCGCGAACACTGAAACTACTATTGAGCAAGTTTTCCCGGGCAATCTGGATTACACAGATGCCGCAGGCGTAAAGCGCACCATTCAAATTGAAGCTGGAGTTACCGGCATCAATGCGGCAATTGTGGCAGCTAAGCAAGCTGGTGCCGATATTGTTATCGCAGTTATTCATCAAGGTTGGTCTGAAAACGTCGGTGGCGTAGCTTCTGGCGTTTTGAACGATATGGCCCTACAAATTAAGGGTGCTGCTGCAATCTATGGCGGACATAGCCATCAGTCATTTTCCACTTTAGTTCCTGGAAAGCAGAAGATCTACGGCACCTTGATTGGTCAAGTGGTAAATGCTGGCGTTGAATACACTCGCTCACAAATCTGTATCAATACTGCGACCGATAAAGTTATTGGTTCATCAATTGAAACAGTGAAGAAAGCTGCAGTAGCTACTGTTGCAGCCGATGCTGATACTGCCGCGTTAGTTAAGAAGTACAAAGATCAAATGACTGGCAAGCTTGATGTAAAGATTGGTTCGGTATCAAGCATGTTCCCAATCGACGGCACACCGCGTGTTCAGCGCTCAGGCGAGAACCCAATGGGTAACTACATTGCGGATTTACTACGCACTAAGTACAAGACTGACTTCGCGTTAACAAATGGTGGCGGAATTCGAGATTCATTCCCTGCCAAAAACTATGTTCCCGTTAATACAGCACTAGTTCGTACTGGTTCTGGAGCACTTGATGTAACTCTTGGCGATGCGTTAACTGTTTACCCATTTGGTAACCAAGTTGCAACAACAATTGTTACTGGTGAGAATTTATGGAAAGCACTTGAAAACGGTGTCGGTGGAAACTACCCAACCGATGGTCGCTTCCCACAAATTTCTGGGTTCAAGTTCACCTTTGACACATCTAAGGCTATTGGCAGTCGAATTGTTTCACTTACTAAGTTAGATGGAACACCAATTGCCAAGGATCAAACTGTTTACACGCTAACCACACTTGATTTCATCATTTATGGTGGCGATGGATATCTCAATGTGTTCTCACCCTCAAAGGCCAAAGTTCAAGGCGCACTACTTGATGTATTTGTAGATGCACTTAAGGCTGATATGGCTGCTGGCAAGGTAACTCAAGTTCCAGCTCTTGATGGTCGCATTAAGAAAGTCGGTTAACAGTTAAGAACTGATTAAAGATCAGGGGTGCATCTGCAAAGGATGCGCCCCTGATCTATTTTTACGCGATAAACTCCGCTTCTATGAGTCCGCCAGCGGGAAAACCCACAATTATCCTGGCCACTAGCAATGGTGTCGGAATGGGCCATCTTGCTCGCGCCAGCGCTATTGCCCTTGAATTAAAGGAAATCGCAAACCCAATTATTGTTTCAATGGCTGGCGGTGTTGCTGAAGTTCCTAATTTTGTCGGCGTGCGTTGTGAATATATTCCAGGGCGCGATCGTGGCTGGATGCCGCGCAAGCTTTGGGATGCCTATTTACGTGATCGCTTACTTGCGTTGATCGAAGAAACTGATGCTCAAGTTTTATCTTTTGATGGCGTGGTTCCTTACCCAGGTGTTATCGGTGCGAAGTTAAAGAAAAATGATTTAGCGCTAGTTTGGATACGTCGTGGTTTATGGCAGCGAAAACCACAAGGTTTGGCACTTGGCCTGCAATCAATGATGATGGACGCGATTATTGAACCTGGTGATTTTGCTCGGGTTTACGATCATGGCCCAACTAAGAAGCGAAAAGACGCAGTTGTAAGTTCGGCTGTTTCGCTTTACCAAGAAGCTACAGCGCTTGATCGCGATGAAGCACGAATTGCTTTAGGTATTGATTTAGATCGTCCAGCAGTGCTGGTACAGCTCGGAACTGGCGACAGTGATGTAAATGAGAAAATGACAGCTGCCCTAAAAGGTTTAATTGGCTGGAAAGACCTGCAAGTTGTTTTAACCAAGCGACCAGTTGATGCTAACGGAAATTCCTTAGTGCCAGATGGGCTTGAAATTAAACAAGTTAGATATTTCCCATTAGCTAAGGTCTTGCACGCTTTCGATGCTGCTATCTGTGCAACCGGGTACAACGGAGTGCACGAACTGCTACCAGCGCTAGTTCCAACAGTATTTGTTTCAAATATCCGCGGAACCGATGATCAAGAAACTCGCGCTCAATGGTGCCACGATTTAGGTTATGCACTGCGAGCTGATCAAGCCGATCTAGATCACATAACCCAAACCGTAAAATTGCTACAAGACCCAAAAGAGCGATTGCGATTACACCGAATGTGTAAGAAATTGCCAGAAGCAAATGGCGCTAAAGAAGCCGCCCAGATTCTCTATGAAATGGCGACAATTAAACACGGCGCTCCACCTTCAATGATCGCTAAAGCGCGCCTTAGAGCCAAAGATTTCGGCCTGATTAGTTTCCGCCAGATTGCAAATATTATCTATCGCCAACTTGCCTTGATTTATCGCAAATTTAATCCCCATATTGTGGTTCAGTTTGTAAAAGTTGATCCGCCTTACTTTGGTGATGAAACTGATCCAAAAACTATGCGTCAATTGATAAATGGCGATGTTCGTTATGAACACTTGATCGCTGGGGCTTCTGAAAATTATCGTCGTCGCCGTGATGAGATAGCATCAGCAGCATATGGAACTGTGCGTCGGGTTGTTAATACTCATAAGGAGCCGCTATGAACATTCGTGGATTTGCAAAGCGAAGTAAAGCCGGCAATTTAATCTGGCGAATATTTATTGGGGTACTTGGCGGAACCGTTACGGTGTTAGGTGCAATAGCTCTGGTGGCACCGGGCCCTGGTGTGTTGATTTTACTTGCTGGTTTAGGAATCTTAGCTACGGAGTTTGCTTGGGCTAGTAGAGCAATGAGTAAAACTAAAAGCATGGCGCAGACAGCTGCCGATAAAGTTGGAATTCCAACCTGGGTAAAGTATTTGATCTATGCAGGGGCGGCAGTATTTTCTATCTTAGTTATTATTTACTATCACATGCATCAATAATTCCAACTGAAATTTTCGATGAGCGCTTTTTGCGCTAGTAATCTATAGTTCTCCAAATGAGCGCAACTACATCAACACCAATTCATCCAGTTTTAACAAACCGTCGCAGCCCAAGATCATTTGACGCAAATGCCACAATGCCAACTGATGATCTGCTAGCGATTCTAGAAGCTGCGCGCTGGGCACCTTCGGCTAACAATTTTCAACCTTGGCGTTTTCATGTTGGCGTACGTGGTGATGCGGTTTTTAATTCGATACTCGCCACTTTGGTACCTT
>RFRA01000013.1 GCA_009924725.1 Actinomycetota bacterium | reverse complement strand
GGCAAGGTCGATGTTGTTGCCTTTCACGTTGTGACGATGGGTAACACAATTAGCAAGGCTGCCGCTGAACTCTTTGCTAAAAATGAGTATCGCGAATATCTTGAATTACATGGCTTATCTGTTCAGTTAACTGAAGCTCTCGCCGAATATTGGCATCAACGAATCCGCGAAGAGATGCAAGTTCGAGCTGAAGATGCACCCGATTTGCAAGGCATTCTCGATCAAGGTTACCGGGGTTCTCGTTACTCGTTTGGGTATCCAGCTTGTCCGGATATCGAGCAACAAGTTCAATTGTGTGAATTATTGGAACCAGGTCGAATTGGCGTAGAACTTTCCGAAGAGTTCCAGTTGCACCCAGAACAATCTACAAGTGCAATTATCGTGCATCACCCTGAGGCAAAATATTTCAATGCCAACTAACGCGCCCACTAATTTCTACAGCGCCGTCTTCTTTGACATGGATGGTTTGTTGGTTGATTCCGAACCACTCTGGTTGGAAACTGAAACAGAGCTAATGTCTGAATTCGGCTATCAATGGTCAGCTTTAGACCAAGCAAGCTCATTAGGGGGTCCACTAGATCGCGTAGGAAACTACATGTCAGACTTAATCGGCGGAAAACGTGATGGTCATTCGCTCATGTTAGAAATGATTGACCGCATGATTGAAAAGTTTCGCGGCGATCTCCCGTTTATGCCTGGGGCAATCGACTTGATAAACGACCTTAAAGCAAATGGCATCGAACTATCACTAGTTTCCGCGAGCCCTAGATCGCTAGTTGATGCGGTGCTAGCTAATTTCACAGAAAGTCCATTTGTTCGTTCGATTTCAAGTAACGATGTCAAAATATCTAAGCCTGATCCTGAAAGTTATTTGCTTGCAGCAAGTAGTGGGTGGCATGAGATTTCAAATTGTTTGGTCTTAGAGGATTCGTTAACTGGCGTAACCGCGGCGACAGCATCAGGTGCCTGGGTACTAGCGGTTCCGCATATAGTCCCGATTGAGAAGATCGGCAGAGTTGATGTAACGGAATCACTTACTAATTGGAGTTATGAAAAGTTAGCGATTAAGTATGCGCAGGACAGATTGTTTTGAAGTAGCACCAATCACATAAGCGGGACGGTTTAGTTGGCCAGAGATCTCTCTCGATTGCCATTTTGATCTCATTCGCAACCCGTATCAAAGTAGCTTCAGTTGCCGCCAGATCAGCCAGTGTAGGAGTGCTTTTTACCAGGGCACCATCGCCTAAATAGATCAGCAGTAATAACCGCGGTAACACGCCATAAGTTTTAAAATAGAGAAGCGCATAAACCTGCAATTGGAAGAGCGCTTTGGCTTCCCAACCTGGTTTCGGTGACTTGCCAGTTTTGTAGTCAACAATACGAACTTCGCCGGAGGCCGCTACGTCGAGCCTGTCGACATAGCCGTGTAGGTATAGATCTGAATTCAAATCAAATTCAAGGTGTAACTCACGAAAGGTCGGCTCGAATGTCTCGGGCTTTTCTAACTTGAAATAGGTGGTCAAGAGTGAATTTGCACGATCGATCCATTCTTTCTCATTACTAATCAATGGCGCTAAGTCAGGTTTTGCCGCCAATTGAGCTTGCCAGCGAGACGGCAAAAGTTCTACTGCAGTCTCTAAATTTCGAAGTTCGGCAGGAGATTCAAAGAGATCGTGAAGAACTGTGTGAACTAACGTGCCACGTTCGGCATCAATACTTGGTGGCTCGGGCAATTTATCAATGCTGCGGTATTTGTAGAGTTGCGGGCAATTCGTAAACTCTGCAACTCGACTGGGGGATAACCGCATATTTGCCACTTGCCCAAGATAGGCCATAGCTACGACAAAGTTAGGCTGACTTTCAGACTCTGGCTGAACTAGGATGCGTTCATGTCCGAAAGTATGCCTGCTCCTAAGTCACTTGCTTCATTGCAAGCGGGCACTTTTGCCTATGGCGATCGAATTCAGTTGACCGATCCCAAAGGCAAGATGTATTCGTTAACTATCACCGCTGGCAAGGAATGGCATACTCATAAAGGCTGGGTCGTGCACGACGAGCTGGTCGGGATTCCAGAAGGTTCAGTAATCAGCACGACTGCGGGCTTAAAGTTCACGGCCTTTAAACCACTGCTGGGCGATTATGTCTTGTCGATGCCGCGCGGAGCCACCATTGTTTACCCAAAAGATGCTGCTTTCATTTTGGGTTTCGCAGATATTTATCCAGGGGCACGAGTTTTGGAAGCAGGCGTTGGTAGTGGTGCGCTAACCATCACTTTACTTCGCGCCGTTGGATCCGAGGGGCTAGTACATTCGGTTGAACGTCGCGAAGAGTTCGCCGATATCGCAAAAGCTAACGTAACTGATTATTTTGGCGAGACGCCAAGCAACTGGCGTTGCAATTTAGGTTCAGTGCAAGAGCAAGAATTTACGCATCAATTCGATCGCGTCGTTCTAGACATGCTGGCGCCTTGGGAGTGTGTTGACATGGCGGCGAATGTTTTACGACCAGGCGGTGTTTTCTTAGCCTACGTTGCAACTACTACTCAGTTATCTGCAACGGCCGAAGCGTTGAAAGCCGATGGCCGATTCACTGAGCCGGAAAGTAATGAGTCCATGATTCGTGGTTGGCATCATGAAGGTTTAGCAGTTCGTCCACAACAGCGCATGATCGCTCACACTGGTTTTCTCATCATCAGCCGCCGTATGGCACCTGGAGTAGAAGTATTAGCGCGCCGGCGTCGCCCAGCGAAAGGAGCCTATGGTGTCGCGGAAGAATGAGCGGCTAGTTAATTTAACAATTGCGCTTTTAGCTACCAAAAGATATTTAACTAAGAACGAAATCTTTAGAAATATTGAAGGTTACGAAGGTAGTGCTGAAGCAAAAGAGCGAATGTTCGAACGCGATAAAGATGATCTACGTAAATTAGGAATTCAAATCGAAGTTGGCGGATTAGATCCACTTTTCGATGATGAAGCCGGTTATCGAATTCGCCCAGAAAGTTATGCACTCTCACTTCGTGACTTAACCGCTACCCAAGTTACTTTGCTCTCGTTGGCAGCTCAAGCTTGGCAAGATGCCGCTTTCACCGATCTGTCTCAGCAAGCACTGCGAAAGTTGACTTCCATCGGTTTAGACAGTGATTCAGCCCAGCTCCCAATATTGGCACCAAGGCTAATCGGTGCCGATGAGAATTTGCGAACCGCATTAGACGCACTCACTTCACTAACAACCATTGAATTTGATTACTTGAATATTCAAGGTGTTGCACAAAAACGCCAGTTGCAAATTTATGGCGTTCAAGCGCGCCAATCACACTGGTATTTGATTGGCTTAGATCTTGAAAAAAATGCGATTCGAAATTTCCGAGTCGACCGAATCCAGGGTGCAGTTTCCATGATCGGGAAAGCTCAAAGCTATGTTATCCCAGAAACCTTTGAAATTGCCGAACTCGAAACCGCAACTGAAACGCCATTTGCGATTCTGCGAGTTCGACCAGGCGCGGGTTATCAACTTCGGCGCCTAGCTACAAAACTCGAAACGGCCGACGATTGGGACTTACTTGAAGTGCCGATCTTCGATCTGGATTTCATGACCAGTTTGGTGCTCTGGCACGGCGAAGATGTCATCGTTTCATCACCAATCCAACTCCGAAGTGCGGTTGTTTCAGCGCTAGAAAAGTTGGTGAAAATCCATGGCTAAGCAAGAAACAGGTTTGGCTCGCACCGCGCGTCTTTTGGATTTAGTGCCGTACTTAACTACCCATCAAGGGATTGCAATTTCTGAACTAGCTAAAACATTTAACACGACTGTGAAGGAGATTACCGATGATTTAAATACGCTTTGGATGTGTGGATTGCCTGGCTACACCCCACTTGAGCTAATCGATCTTGAATTTGAGTCTGGTTTTGTTTCAATCCGCAATGCTGAAACCTTGGCAGCTCCTCGCGCACTAGATCGCGCTGAAGCACTTTCAATTTATATGGGCCTAGATCTATTGAGTGCCGAGTTTGGCGATTCAAAGAGTTCACTAGTCTCTGAAATTGAGAAGCTGCAAGAACAGCTTCGCTCTCAACTGATTTCGACCCCGCAAGTTCAAATAGAAGCAACTCTTGCATCCGAACAGCGTGCCTTAATTCTGCGCAGTATTCGTCGGCGTGGTTGGCTCGAAATTACCTATCACTCGGCGGCAACTGATCAAGTATCAAGACGACAAGTTGCACCTTATGAGTTATCCCAGTCTGGCTCTCACGAATATCTGCAAGGTTATTGTGATAGTGCAAAGGCAGTTCGAAATTTTCGAGCAGATCGAATCGTTGAGGTAACAGAGATTGCCGACCAACTTTGGCCGAGTAACCATGACTCAACGAACCAAGACGCGATTGAATACCAGGTCAAGATTCACCAAGCATCTCGCCAAGTACTCGAAGTTTTGCCTCAATTAAGCCCGGGAGTCTCGACTGCCACCCTCGTCGGGTTTAGCGCACCATGGATTTATCGGGCGATCCTGTCGCTGGCCGGTCAAGTAGAGACAACAGGTCCAAGTCAGATTCGGGACGCGATACACGCCAGAGCCAAAGCTGCATTAGAGAATTATCATTAATTTCCAAAGATAGATCTAGACGCTTGGCCATATTTATGCGCTAGCGTTTACCCATAGCAGTTGAATCTAAAGGAGTAAGCAAATGCCTCGTGGTCAAGAGTTAATCATCATTTTGATTGTTATCGCCGTGCTTTTCGGAGCTAAACGCTTACCTGATTCTGCTCGTTCGCTTGGTCGTTCTCTTCGTATCTTTAAGTCTGAAATGAAAGAGATGAAGGACGACGATAAGAAAGATGACGACTCATCTACTAAGTAGCTCAATTCTTGATGTCCAAACGCGACAAAGGCAAGATGCCCTTACTAGAGCATCTAAATGAATTTCGTAAACGTTTTTTACGTGCAGTCATTGCAATCGTGCTGGCCTCTACTGCTGGCTGGTTTCTCTACGATCAAATAATCACTCAATTAGCTAAACCCGTTTGTGATCTAGCCGTAGCGCGAGCAACCGCTTCAGATGAATGTGGATCGCTTTATATAAACGGAATCTTGGGGCCACTTAATCTTCAAATCAAGGTCGCCATTTTAAGTGGTTTGATTTTGGCTGCGCCAGTTTGGCTTTATCAACTCTGGGCTTTTATTGCGCCTGCTCTGCACCGTAAAGAGAAACGCTACTCAATTCTCTTTCTTTTTGCGGCAACACCTTTTTTCGCAATCGGTGCAACGATCGGCTATTTGATCTTGCCCGTAGCAATCAAAGTTCTCTTTGGATTCACTCCCGAAGCGCTCACCAACCTAGTTAAATTCGACGACTATCTTGATTTTGTATTAAGGATCATTCTGCTCTTTGGATTAGCTTTCGAGTTGCCGGTCTTCCTTCTAACTTTCAATTTGATTGGTTTCTTGCGCGGTTCCACGATCTTGAAACCATGGCGAATCTGGGTATTTTCAATAACATTGGCCGCTGCGGCGCTTACTCCAACTTCAGATCCAATCACGATGAGTTTTCTCGCCGGCCCACTGATAGTTCTTTACTTTCTAGCAGGGTTAATTTCCCTTTTGCTTGATAAACGGCGCGATAAGCGCAAACGCGGGCAAGATTTGGCGGATTTTGATCCATCCGCTTCGCCGATAGATTAGTTTAAATCGGTAGGTTTACCTCATGTGGCTCGTGGTCGTTAATTCTAAAGCCGGCCGAGGCGCCGCAGCTGCCCTAGCAGCCCAGGTTGTTGGTTTTCTGAAATCCAACGAGATTTCCTATCGCATGATCTCGCCAAATAGTGCGGCGGAGACTAAATCGTTGGTGAGAGATTCACTGCAAAGTGGCGAGACAACTAGATTGCTCAGCGTCGGTGGAGATGGCTTATTCCACCTGTTATTGCAATTTGCGATTGAATTCGAGGTTCCATTAGCTGTAGCACCTGGCGGCACTGGAAATGATTTCTATCGAACCCTGGGGTGGCATGGTCACGACCTGACGAATTATCTCGAGCAGGTGAATTCAGTCAAACCTTCTTGGGTCGATGTTGGTGTTGTCGATGGTGAATACTTTGGTGCAGTCTTATCTAGCGGTTTTGATTCAGTAGTAAATGAACGTGCCAATACTATGAAGTGGCCTAAAGGGCCAGCAAAATACAATGCCGCAATAGTGCTGGAGTTGCCTAAGTTCAGACCAATTGAATTCAAAATTTTTGCTGATGAAAAAGTCTTACAGGTCGAAGCAATGTTGATTGCGATAGGTAATGGCAGTTCCTACGGGGGTGGCATGCAAGTTTGTCCATCTGCTGATTTACATGATGGCCTATTTGACATCATGATCCTGCACCCAGTTTCGAAATTAGAGTTCATCAAAGTATTTCCCACTGTCTATAAAGGCACGCACATCGATCACCCACAAGTGCAAGTGATTCGCGCCCAACAGATTCGAATTGAATCATCTGCTGTGGCATATGCCGATGGTGAACGTATCGGACAGTTGCCTGTCCAAGTCGAATCTTTGCCGCAAACCCTGCTAACTTGGCCCGCATGAGCGGTTCGGATCAACTTTCACCCGCCGAAGCTTATGCAGCCGCTAAAAAACGGAGTAAGCACGCGGTTACTCAAGAATTCATTGATTCTTTCGATTTCGGCTTTGATGAGTTTCAGATCCAAGCTTGCCATGCTCTCGAAGATGGACACGGAGTATTAGTTGCAGCTCCAACCGGTGCGGGCAAAACCGTCGTAGGTGAATTCGCGGCGTATTTCGCGCTTAAGAATGGCAAGAAATGTTTTTACACGACACCGATAAAAGCGTTATCGAATCAAAAGTTTGCTGAGTTTGTAGAGCGTTTTGGCGAAGAAAAAGTTGGTCTACTAACGGGTGATACCAGCATTAACAGCGAAGCCGATGTTTTGGTCATGACGACTGAAGTTCTGCGAAATATGCTTTATGCCGGATCCAACACTCTAAACAATTTGGGCTGGGTAGTGATGGATGAAGTTCATTATCTAGCAGATAAGTTTCGCGGGGGAGTCTGGGAAGAAGTACTAATCCACCTGATGGAAAGTGTGCAGGTTGTTTCCCTTTCGGCCACAGTTTCAAATGCCGAAGAATTTGGCGAGTGGTTAAACGAGATTCGCGGAAATACCACCGTGGTTGTAAGCGAAGTCCGACCGATTCCGCTTTATCAACATGTCCTGATTGGTCAACGTTTAGTCGATCTATTTAGCAAGCCTGGTCAAGTAAACCCTGAAATTCTTAAACTCGAACGTGAAGCAATGCGCAAAGTTCATACTGAACGGAATCGACGCGAACGCTTTGGTCAAAACGAAAGTCGTTTGTCGCGCGCTGATATCATCGAAAAACTTAATCGAGAGAATTTATTGCCGGCGATTACCTTCATCTTCTCTCGGGCTGGTTGCGATGCAGCAGTGAATCAATGTCTAAATGCTGGTTTGCGCCTGACCAATTCTGAAGAACGGGCCGAAATTACTAAGACCGCCCTTTACTACACCCAGAACTTAGCTGAAGAAGATCTCTCAGTTCTGGGCTTTGACCAATGGTTAAGCGCACTAGAACGTGGCATTGCCGCGCACCATGCTGGTTTGCTGCCAAGTTTCAAAGAGGCGATTGAAGATCTCTTTAAACGTGGCTACATCAAGGCGGTATTTGCCACTGAGACGCTGGCACTTGGCATCAATATGCCAGCTCGAACCGTGGTTTTAGAGAAGTTAACCAAGTGGAATGGCGAAGCGCATGTGCCAATCACGCCAGGGGAGTACACCCAACTAACTGGCCGTGCAGGCCGGCGCGGAATCGATATTGAAGGTAACGCAGTTGTGCAATGGTCGCCTTCAGTTGATTCAGCAACCGCTGCTGGCTTAGCGTCCACGCGAACTTATCCGTTACGGTCTTCATTTACGCCGACCTACAACATGGCAATCAATCTAATCAGTCGCTTTGGTCGAGAGCGGGCTCGCGGTTCACTCGAGTCTTCGTTTGCGCAATTCCAAGCAGATCGAGCCGTAGTCGGGCTCGATCGACAAGTTCGGCGTAATCAAACCGCAATAGATGAATTAGTAGATTCAGCGCAATGTCACTTAGGTGATTTCAACAAATACGCGTCGATGCGCCGTGAAGTTAAAGAACTCGAAGCACTTTTATCCAAACGTGGCGGGCGTAAAACTTTCGATAATCGCCAACGTCAACATCTGGAAGGGGAGATTGATCAATTACGAAAAGCCTTAAGAAATCATGCTTGTCACAGTTGTAATGAACGCGAAGCTCATGCGCGCTTGCAAGAACGAGCTGCTCGTTTGCGGCGTGAGAATGAAGGACTCACAAATCGCATTGAAAACCGCACCCACGTTATTGCCAAGACTTTCGATCGCATCTGCGCAGTTCTAGATGAACTCGGTTACATCGAAGGCGAGAAACCACTAGCGCAAGGAAAGATTCT
The DNA here is from genome assembly GCA_009924725.1 of Actinomycetota bacterium. Classification (GTDB taxonomy): domain Bacteria; phylum Actinomycetota; class Actinomycetes; order Nanopelagicales; family Nanopelagicaceae; genus Planktophila. The sequence goes on along the minus strand of RFRA01000013.1, from coordinate 4,614 downwards.
GGCAAAGATTTATGCCGAGTCTGATCTTCTGCTTACCGAGACTATTCGCTTAGGCTTACTAGATGAATTAAATCCGGCTGAATTACTATCGGTGGTCTCTTGCATGATCTACCAATCTCGTTCCCAAGAAGATCTGGCACCTAAAATTCCACACCAAAATGTGGCCATTGCCCTAGGTGAGATTGCACAAGTGTGGGGTCAGTTAGAGGAGATTGAAGAGAAGCACCAAGTTCAGACACAGAAGGCGCCCGATCTTGGATTTTCCTACATCGCTTACCGCTGGGCAAGCGGCAACTCTTTAAATAACGTTTTAAAGGGCAGCGATATGTCGGTTGGTGACTTTGTGAGATCAACTAAACAATTAATTGATCTTATGAATCAGATCGCAACTGCTAGTGAAAAGCTACGCCCAACTTGTCGCGAGGCAGTCAAGCGCATTGATCGGGGAGTAGTCAGTTATATGCTGGGTGACTTATGACTCTAATGTTGCTCGACAGCGCTTCTCTTTGGTATCGCGCCTACTATGGAATGCCAGATACTTTATTGAGTCCCGATGGAACGCCTGTTAATGCTATTCGTGGCTATCTTGACATGACAGCGCGGTTAGTTGGAATCTACAAACCAAATCGGTTAGTTGCTTGTCTTGATGGTGATTGGCGACCAAGTTGGCGTGTTGAGATTTTCCCAGAATACAAAGCTAATCGCCTAGAGGAAGAAGGCGGTGAGGAAGAAGTAGAACCCGAAACTTTAACTCCGCAAATTCCGATTCTCTTAGATATTCTCGATCTTTTCGGAATCCCAATCGTTGGCGTTGATGACTATGAAGCCGATGATGTCATGGCCACTTACGCGGAGGTCGAACCAGGTCCAATTCGAATCGTCACTGGCGATCGAGATTTGTTCCAGATGGTTGATGATAAACGCGATATTAAAGTTGTCTATTTAGCTAAAGGAATATCGCAACACGATTTAGTTGATATCAAATATGTAGCAGACAAGTACGCAATTCCGGGCGATCGTTATGACTTATTTGCAATGTTCAGGGGCGATCCATCCGATGGACTGCCTGGCGTTAAAGGGATCGGAGAAAAAGGTGCCGCGGTAATTGCTAACAACTTTGCAACCGTTGAAGAAGCCCTTGCTGCCGCACACGAAGCACATGATTCATTGCCGCCCGCCCTCGCTAAGAAAATAATTGCCGGCGCCGATTACTTAAGCATCGCACCCAAGTTAGTTCGAGTAGCGCGCGATGCACCGCTACCTAATATTGATTTGTCTATGCCTAAGGCCCCGGCTGACTTGTCAAAGCTTTATCAAATCAAGGATCAATACGGACTAGGAGCAAGTATTGATCGCTTAATTGCTGCGCTCGGCTGGTGAATCGGTGTTTGTACTTTATTCATTCTTAAGTGGGCTATTACTTTCGGCGGCTTTTAAACCAATAGGTCTCTGGTTCGCAGCTCCTTTGGCAATTGCACTTCTGATTTATACCATCAACAACAAGGGCAGACATTTCGCAGCTTTTGCAATGTTCGCATTTACTTTCAATGCGGCAGGGTTAATTTGGAGCAATAAGTACGTCGGAATTACGCCATGGATCGCCCTGGTATTGTTGCAAACCATTTTCTACCTACCTCTTGGTTTCCTAAAACGAATAGGGGAGACCTGGTATTTCTATCTTCCGGTCGCTTTTGTCACGTTAGAAGAAGTTCGTTCTCGTTTTCCATTTGGTGGTTTCGGTTGGTTGCGCATTGGTTTCTCACAAGCCGATGCTCCTTATGCGCGATTAGCCAGCATCGGAGGAGTGTCGCTGCTTTCATTAGCCACACTTTTACTGGGTGTTGCAGCGTTCCAGTTAGCTAAACGGGGAAGTGGCATAACTCTTCCAGCTATCGCGATCACGCTAGCGCTTTCGGGAATCTTCATACTGCCAAATAATTCGCCACGACAGACTTTTCAAGTACTTGCCGTGCAAGGTTCAGTTCCGAAATTAGGACTTGATTTCAATGAGCGAGCAACTGAAGTTTTCTACCGACATGTAATCGAAACCGAGGAATCGCTCAGGGAAGGAAAAAAACCGAATCTAATTATTTGGCCAGAGAATTCCGTTGATGTAGATCCATTTAACAATCCGAAAATTGGCACTGCCATTTCCTCATTAGTCGACAAAGCAGAAGTTCCGCTGATTATCGGAGCAGTTCTACGAACCAATGGCCAATTGCAGAATGCTTCGATTCTTTGGGAACCAAAGACTGCGGCAACTACCCGATACGTAAAACGACATTTGACACCCTTTGGCGAAGTCATGCCACTGCGTTCTGCTTTGACATTTTTCTCTGATTTGCCCAACCAAGTTGAAGACTTTTCACCCGGCAAATCTGCGGTAATACATAAAGTAGGTCAGGCAAATATCGCGCCAATTATCTGCTTTGAATTAATCGATGATCGCCTGATTCAAAGTTCGGCTGACCAGAGCAACTTGTTTGTGGTCCAGACAAATAGCGCGACTTTTGCAAGCACATCAGAAAGCGCCCAACAATTAGCGATAACTCGGATCCGCAGCATCGAACATGCGAGATACTCAGTCAGCGTTTCGACAGTTGGCATTTCGGCAATCATCGACACAAATGGCATCGTCCTGAAATCAACTAAAGAGAACATTGCCGACAGCATCAACGGATCGGTTGCGCTAAATGCCACTCGAACGCTTTATGATCGAGTGGGCGAGTTCGCTTGGGTATTGGTGTTGCTGATGGGCCTAGGGTTTGGGGCTTGCTTGAGCTATGCCGCCCGTGTGGGTAAACGCCGATAAGTTACATTATGTTAAGTAAAAGGAATTAGCTACTACCCCTTTTAACCGTGACTAGACTTTTAGTTTTAGGCGTATTCAGAGATTGGTGTGCACGAACAAATCAAATTCCGGTCGCCGTGAACTCCATCAACTCGACCGACAGTAGGAAAATACTTACCGCGAGTACCGATTAACTCACCCGAAATAAGCCCCTCTCGGGCTCCAGGCGTAGCGCCTGTGGTTCGGCTATAGGCACGATCCCAATTAGGATCTAAAACTGCCTCAATCGTATGAGGGGCGTTTCGCAGGGCTGAACCCTCAACCATTACTTCACCTTTAATGATCTGATCTATCTCGGCCCTAATCGCCTTCATCGCGGAAATAAAACGGTCAAGTTCGGCAATATCTTCACTTTCAGTTGGTTCAATCATAAAGGTTCCAGCCACGGGAAAACTCATAGTTGGGGCATGGAAGCCATAGTCCATTAAGCGTTTGGCGATGTCATCGACGGTAACGCCACTGATCTTGGTGATCTCGCGCAGATCCAGGATGCATTCATGAGCGACTAGCCCATTGGCACCGGTGTAGAGAACCGGGAAATCATTTTGCAGTTTACGAGCGATGTAGTTGGCCGAAAGAATCGCGACCTGGGTTGCATGAGTAAGACCCACGCCACCCATCAAGCGAATGTACGCCCAACTAATTGGCAATATGCTGGCTGAGCCAAAAGGTGCTGCCGAAATCGGACCCGGGCCTGTCGCTGGCCCAGCCAATGAGTCCATCGGATGGTTGGGTAAGAATGGCGCTAAATGAGCTCGAGCAATTACGGGTCCAACGCCTGGCCCTCCTCCACCATGAGGAATACAAAATGTCTTATGTAGATTCAAGTGAGATACATCTGCCCCGAATTTTCCAGGCTGGGCTAAACCAACTAACGCATTTAGGTTCGCACCGTCGACATAAACCTGGCCACCGGCATCGTGAACTAGCGCGCAGATGCGTGAGATCTCTACTTCAAAAACTCCATGGGTTGATGGGTAAGTAACCATCAACGCTGCCACTTCCCCACTATGCGCTGCAATCTTGGCTTCGAGATCATCAATACTTACATTTCCTTCAGCATCGCACTCGATTACGACGACTTTCATTCCCGCCATAACCGCACTCGCCGCATTTGTGCCATGCGCACTCGATGGAATTAAACAAATCTTGCGCGCTTGATCGCCACGAGAATCGTGATAATTGCGAATCGCCAGCAAACCTGCAAACTCACCTTGGCTACCGGCATTTGGTTGCAGCGATACTGCGTCATAACCAGTAATCGCAACTAGCCAGTCACTTAACTCTTTGATCAATTGCCGCGAACCAGCGCTTTGGTCAGCTGGCGCGAAAGGGTGCAAGCTTGAAAACTCTGGCCAAGTAACAGCTTCCATCTCGGTGGCTGCATTTAATTTCATCGTGCAAGAACCCAGTGGAATCATGGTGCGATCTAACGCTAAATCACGATCTGCCAAAGTACGCAGATATCGCATCATCGAGGTTTCAGAACGGTTGGAAGAAAATATCGGATGGGTTAAATACGAGCTTCTGCGGGCGTTACTAATCGGAACTTCCCGAGCTGGCGCAGCCATGCTAACCCCAAAGATTTGTCCAATGCGCATTAAGTGATCAGTAGTAATAGTTTCGTCAAAAGAAATTCCAACTACATTCGCTGAGACTTCACGTAGATTGATCCTTAGCGCTCGAGCAGTTCGGTGAATTAGCGCCGCATCCTTTACTTCGATCAAAATAGTGTCAAAGAAATTCTTCGTCAAAACTTTATG
>RFRA01000120.1 GCA_009924725.1 Actinomycetota bacterium | reverse complement strand
AAGTTCTCGCCCACAATTACATCGCCAGCTTCTAATTGTTTAATCAAGATCTGATTCACAAAATCTTCAGGTGACATAGCAGCAAATTTCGCGTCGAACTTCATAACTGCTACTTGATCGGCGCCGTGGATTTTTAGCAAGACAACACGGTCAGCCAATGTGGTTAAAAGTGTGGGTGCGCGATCTGGGGCGAAAACCGTTGTTGGATGTGGATCAAAAGTTAAGGCAACAATTTTGCGGCCATCAGCAATTTCTTTGGCGCGATCAAGAATGCTCTGGTGGCCCTTATGCACGCCATCAAAGACTCCGATTACAACAACATTGCTCATTGCGTAAATTATGGCACCTCAGTTAACTGCAGCAAAAACTGCAATCGGAAGTGCCTTGCCCTCCTTATTCTGTAACAGAGCTAAAACTTCACCAGCTGGCGAAATCGCAGCCGTAATCTCTTCGTTGGTATTTGCCACAAGTGCTCGCCCGAAGGAAAGTTCAGTTGCCTCATCTAGCGTAACTGTGCGAACTGCAAAAGTTGCACGTGCTACATCGGCCATAGATAGCGGCGTGAAATCTTGCGCTTTAAGAGCGGCAATCGAAACTGTGCGATCTAGGCCAAAACCGGCGACTCGAGTGCGGCGCAATTTGTTGAGGTGTCCCCCGACGCCAAGAGCTGCGCCACAATCGCGCGCAATCGCGCGAATAAAAGTGCCGGCCGAACAAGTGACGTCAATATCTACTTCAATGCGGTTTTCTGTGTGGCGAATTTCCAAAATCTCTAAGTTGGAAATTGTTACCTCGCGGGCTGGTAATTCAAAAACTTCGCCGGCACGAACTCGGGCATGTGCGCGCTCGCCGTCGACTTTTACCGCAGATACCGAACTTGGCCGCTGTGCGATAGTGCCACGCATCTTGGCAAATTCACTTTCAATTTCCGTATCAGTTATCGCTGATACATCAGCAGTTAAAGTAATTTCGCCTTCGTGATCATCGGTGATTGTTGCAGCACCCAGAACCACGGTTGCCAGATAAGACTTGTCGCCATTAGTTACATATTGCAAAAGCCGAGTGCCGTTGCCAAAACCTAAAACCAAGACGCCAGTTGCCATCGGATCAAGAGTTCCGGCGTGGCCTACTTTGCGAGTATTAAGTGCGCGCCGACCGATCGCCACAACATCGTGGCTGGTCATTGCTGGATCTTTATCGATTACTAAAAATCCGTGCGCAATCACAACTCTTCTGCTTCAAATTTAGGTTTATCGGCAATTATCTTCGGTTGTTTGTATGCATCTTCGCCGGCTGCATAAGTTGCCTGTGCTCGCATCACAGCTACTTGGGCATCCTGAGCGCGAACTTTATCGAGCAAAGAATCCATTTCGAGTGCGCTTTCAGGCAAGCTATCTAAGTGAAACTCAAGGCTCGGGGTAATGCGAGTCTGCAGTTCATGTCCAACAGCTGAGCGAATCATTCCTTTAGCACTTTCCAAGGCCGCCGCAGTTGCTGCGCGTTGATCTTCATCACCCAACACCGTGTAGAAAACAGAAGCACTTTGTAGATCACCAGTAACCCGCGCATCAGTGATTGTGACGAAACCTAGTCGAGGGTCTTTAACCTTTGATTCGAGTAACTGTGCTACAACCACTTTGATGCGATCGGCTACTTTTTGACTGCGATGTGATTTGCCCATTGTTACGCGCGCTTCTTCTCACGCATCTCAAAGACCTGAATCATGTCGCCAACTGCGATTTCCTTCATATTGCCAAGACCGATACCGCACTCGAAGCCTTCCTTAACTTCGGTTGCATCGTCCTTAAAGCGCTTCAAGGAATCAATAGTTAGGTCATCGACTAGAACTTCACCGTTGCGCAAAATACGTGCCTTTGCATTACGACGAATTGAGCCATCTTTAACGATTGAACCTGCGATATTTCCAGCCTTAGAAGACTTGAAGATTTCGCGAACTTCAGCGTTACCAAGAATGATCTCTTCGTACTCCGGCTTTAACAAGCCCTTGAGTGAAAGTTCGATCTCTTCGATTGCGTTGTAAATTACTGAGTAGAAGCGAACTTCAACGCCTTCTTGATCAGCAAAGATTGCAGTTTGTGGTTCTGGCTTAACGTTAAAGCCAATCACAACTGCAGTTGATGCTGATGCCAACGTGATGTCGCTCTTGGTGATTGCACCAACGCCACGGTGAATAACACGTAGATCAACTTCGGCTCCGACATCGAGTTGCATCAGTGCATCTTCGAGGGCTTCAACCGAACCACTAACGTCACCCTTAAGAATGAGATTAAGGGTTGAGATCTTGGATTGCTCCATGAAGTCTTCAAGTGAGACTTTCTTGCGAGCCTTCGCAAGTTGCGCGTTACGTTCTGCGGCTTGACGCTTTTCAGCAATCTGACGAGCAGTACGGTCTTCGTCGGCAACTAAGAATGTGTCTCCCGCACTTGGTACCGAAGTGAAACCAAGAACCTGCACTGGACGCGATGGACCAGCTTCAGTTACTGCGTTTCCATCTTCATCAAGCATCGCACGAACACGACCAAATGAACCACCAGCAACAATTGCATCGCCAATTTTCAAGGTTCCGCGTTGAATCAAGACTGTAGCAACTGGGCCGCGACCACGATCTAGGTGCGCTTCAATCGCAACACCGCGAGCATCATCTTCAGCTACTGCGCGCAAATCGATTGCGGCATCAGCGGTTAGCAAGATTGATTCGATCAGTTGATCGATTCCTAGCCCGCCTTTAGCTGAAACATCTACGAATAAGGTGTCTCCGCCGTATTCTTCAGCGATCAAGTTGTACTCAGTTAATTGCTGGCGGACTTTATCTGGGTTAGCGCCTTCTTTATCAATCTTGTTAACTGCAACCACAATTGGCACATCGGCAGCTTGCGCGTGGTTTAACGCTTCAATTGTCTGCGGCATGATGCCATCGTCTGCTGCAACTACTAGGACTGCGATATCAGTTACTTTCGCACCACGAGCACGCATAGCGGTAAACGCTTCGTGGCCTGGTGTGTCAATGAAAGTAATTGCGCGATTAACACCATCGTGATCATGATGAATTTGGTATGCACCAATGTGCTGGGTGATTCCGCCAGCTTCAGTCTTTAGAACTTCAGACTTGCGAATTGCATCAAGCAAACTGGTCTTACCGTGATCAACGTGGCCCATAACAGTTACAACTGGTGGACGTGCAACAAGAAGGTCTGCATCGAGATCGGCAAGTTCTGCACCTAAATCAATATCGAAACCTTGTAGCAATTCGCGATCTTCATCTTCAGGGCTAACAATTTGAATGTCATATCCAAGTTGTGCGCCAAGAATTTCGAAAGTATCAGCATCAACTGATTGAGTTGCAGTAACCATTTCACCTAAGTGGAATAGCGCTGCTACCAACGCTGCTGGATCTGCATTAATTTTGTCGGCGAAGTCAGCCAGAGATGCGCCGCGACGCATGCGTACTGGCGTTGAGCCATCACCGTGCGGAACAACTGCACCACCAAGTTTTGGTGCCTGCATATTGTCGAATTCATCGCGTAGCGCTTTTCTGCTCTTGGGCTTTCGCTTAGAACTCTTGC
>RFRA01000119.1 GCA_009924725.1 Actinomycetota bacterium | reverse complement strand
CGAACTAATTCCCCTGGAACTGATTGCCCAGCCAGGGTTTGTTGTTGGCTCGGACATCCTCCGCTCCCTTATACAAAAGTCGAAAGTTCGATCACCACTGAACAATCTGGTTGTCTTCCCACAGAACTCCGGTGGTATCGCCGGCGTTAAATTCTCTAGTTGCTAACCAAAGCGCAGTTACTGCGCCTTCTTCGGCACTGCGCGGTGCATCGGGGCCACCCATGTCGGTGCGCGAATGATTCGGGCATACGGCATCAACTAAAACTCCGCGGGCACCCAAACCAGTTTCGTGTGCAAGATTTCGCACAAATGCATTAACGCCAGCTTTACTGATTCGATATGGCGCAAGTCCGCCAGCGTTTCCGGGGCCAGACATTCGACCTAAGCATGCGGAATAAATAATGACGCGGCCATTACGTGCTTCAGCCATTGCGGGCACTAGGCCATTAACAATTGTGAATACGGAATCCAAATTAATTGCCATCACGCGACGCCATTCGGCATCAGTTGTCTTTAGCGTTTTAGACATTTTTTCACTCATTACGCCATGAGCCAGAATCATGATCTCAGGAGCAGGTTGTTGCTGCGCAATCAGTTCAACTGTTTTGCGAGTAGCAATCTGATCTTCTAAATCAACAGCATAGGTTGTGAACTTTTGATTCGGATATTGGGACTGCAGAGTTTGTTGAGCAAGCGATAGACGATCTAGATCCTTTGCGATCATCACGATGTCATGACCCAGCGCCGCAAGGGATTTGGCATTTTCAAAACCTAAACCTCTACTTGCGCCAGTAATTATTGCTAAAGCCATGGGCAAAGCCTGCCTCAGATTGCTCGAAATTGCCGAGTGAAATAGGGGTTCGGATTCATTTACCTGCGTAAAGTTTGACCTATGGCAACTAAAGATCGCAGCGGATATTTAACTTGGAAGCATGGCCGTACTTGGTTTCGCGTTATCGGAGATCTTAGAAATGGGCAGACTCCGGTAGTTGTAATGCATGGTGGTCCTGGCGGAACACATGTTGGAGTTCTTTCTATGGCGAAGTTATTAAATGCATCAGGTCGTCCGGTAATTGTTTACGACCAGATTGGCTGCGGTAAATCCACTGCGCTGAAAGCAAAGCCGACTAGTTTTTGGACGATCGAACTTTTCGAAGAAGAGCTATCGCGCCTAATTAAGCATCTTAAGATTGAAAATCGTTACCTGCTGGCGGGCGCATCTTGGGGCGGAATGCTTGCATTGAATTACGCGGTTAAGAGACCTAAGGGTTTAAAAGGTTTAATCATTGCTAACTCACTTCCATCTAGTCGCATGTGGGTGCGCGAAACTCGCAAACTGGTTGCCAAGCTGCCAGCAAAACATCGAAATGCAATTTACAAGTACGAAAAACTTAAGAAGTACAAAGCAAAGGAATACCTAGCGGCAAACGTTGAATTTGCTAAGCGGCACATTCGCCAGATTCCACAACTCGTTGATTTTGCACAGAAACCTAAATTTGGAAAGCATGTCTACGAAGCAATGTGGGGTCCAACAGAATTTACTGTTACCGGCACTTTAAAAGATTGGTCGGTTGAAAAGGAACTTCATCTGATTAAAGTGCCAACTTTTTTCATCAATGGCGAGAAGGATGAAGCAACTCCCGTTATGCATCGCTTCATGAAAGCGCGCGTAAAAGGTTCACAGTATTACTGCATTAAAGGTGCCTCGCATACTGCTCCGTCAGAGGCACCTCTTGAATGGATGCAGGTTACGCAGAAGTGGCTAACTTCAAAGAAACTTTAGAACAACGACCTAACTAAACTTCTTAAAGTTCTTAACCGTTTAGAGCTGCAACCTCTGCTGCATAAGCTTCGCTCCATGCAAGATATGCATTGGTTGCTTTAACGACTAACGCGTTAGCTTTCGTAACCATCTTGGTGTCGTTCTTCTGAACACCAGTATTGAGACTTGAAATCGCGGTTTTATATGCTGCGCAAACTTTTTTAAGCATTAGGCCAGATTTTGGGAAACCCTCTGATGGAACTAAGGCGTCCAGTTTTGCTACCGTCGCTAAAACCGCATTGGAACTCTTGGTTGAAGCAGCTTTGTATTTAGTCCACTTGCTACCGAATGCAAGAGTTGGTGGATTGGCAATTGCGGTTCCCCAAGCCACGGTCACTTTAGAAAATTCCGCAACCAGAGCCGAAACCTTGGTTGAGTAATCAACGTCAGCTTGGGTCGCTCCGGCGGACACTGCGCTAGGGGCAGAAATTGCTAACGAAACAAGGCCGATCATGAATAGGGCGATGGATTTCTTCTTAGTTACAGCACGCATTTTCCGACTCCTTAGGTAGCTACTTAAGTAATTACCGTAAGAAGTGGTCAGTTTTATGCGGGTAAGGGGAATAAAGAAGGCTTAAACAGGCTTCCGGGATGTGATACCACTGTGGTATCATTTACACATGGCGATGACATTACGACTGTCCGATAAGCAGAGCGCTGCATTGAAAAAGGTTGCCGAGAATGAGGGAACTTCTATGCATGAAGTTGCACTAACGGCGATTGATGAATACATCTCAAAGCGTCAGAAAAGATTGAAGGATGCGATTAGTCGAATAGCGACGGAAGATGCTGAACTTCTCGATCGTTTATCTAAGTAATGGCAATCGACTTCCTCGATATTCACGACTTACTCGAAATTGCTGAAGCCTTAATTCCAAAATTAAAAGTTAGAGATTTGGGCTTATTAGAAGCTGCTGTGGCAAGACCTCAAACCACGGTATTCGGCAATGATGCCTACGAAAGTTTTGAGTTCAAAGCCGCTTCCCTCATGCATTCAATTGCACGAAATCATCCGTTAATTGATGGAAACAAACGTTTAGCTTGGGCAGCAACCAGAACTTTTTGCTTGCTAAATGGTTACGACATATATAACGATGTTGATTCGGCCGAGCGGATTGTTTTAGATGTAGCTACTGGAAGATTAGATGTTCCTGAAATTGCAACTGCACTTGAGATCCGTAAAGGAAAATAATCGACTGCAACTTCTTGCTAGTTAGATCTGCACGCCGATGTATTTGGTCTGCAGGAACTCGTGAATTCCATCGAAGCCGCCTTCGCGAACAATTTTCATCTCATCCGAAAGGATGACTGTGGATAAGTTTCTTGGCTGGTTCGGCAATTTTGTAAGTATCTCTCATGAAAACTTACATATTAAAACTAATCACTCTGATTTCTTTGATCACGCTCATCCCCGTGTTGTCTTCGCAAATGGCATACTCAGCTAGTTTCGCACCTTATGCGCCCAAGGCAATCTGCCGCATTGAAATAGACAATGCTCATTACTCAACTTCGATGTCTCGATTCGAGAAAACTAAATATGTAAAAATTAATGCTAGGTCTGTATGCAATGTTATCCAAAGCCAGGTAACTCTAACTGTTGAGATTTACAAGACTGGACGACTAGGCCCGATATTTCTTAGAAAATTCTCTACGAATCCTGCAAGCCGCTCCTCCAGAGGACTAATTGTTAAAATGAATAGCGCAAAGTTGCTATGCAAAAACAATACAGAAACTACTTACTACGGGGTCGCCTATTCAAAAGCAATAATCAACGGTGGATGGCAATATGCAGGAAGAACCAA
>RFRA01000118.1 GCA_009924725.1 Actinomycetota bacterium | reverse complement strand
TGCACCCATGGCGCACGATGTTGTAACAACAGATGTTGATCGCGAATTAATAGCAAACCAGCTGCGCCGTGTTTTCCCCAATGGCGATTACCGCAGTCACATTCGACCCAACCATCACCATCGCGCATTGCCACAGTTCTAGGCTCTCACATCATCCACACTTTTGCAGGGTGCGCTGATTTGGGCTGGCGTTCGAACCTAGCCTGCGCAGATGCGAAAACTACTGATCTGCTTACTTTTAACGCTACCGATACCTTTGAACACAGCTGCTGCTGCTGCTGACTGTGTGGATACTGCGTGCATTGATGTTTACACCCAAGATGGCCAGATAATTATTGAAGGCAAGAAAGGCAGTGGCCCAAAGGCCAAGGTAAAGCCGCGCACTGTTAAGCCTTCCCCAAAGCCCACAGTTGTGAAGCCGATTTTTCCAGAGCTAATTCCGCGTCCGACTGCGACACCTACTCCTTCACCTAAGCGAACTTATAAACCGCGCGCTAAGCCAACTGCAAAGCCAACTCTTAAACCAAAAGCAACTAAATCAGTTTCACTAAACGATCGCTTAATAAAGTTATTACCAACCGGCGGAATTGCATATCAACCTGAGGCTGAGCCACTAGTAAATGTGCCCATCTATTTCTGGAGCGATTTGCCAACTCAGTTCGCGACTCGCGTAACGGTTGTCGGCGAAGTAGTAGATGTTTTGTTGCGGCCAGGATTTGTCTGGAGTTTTGGCGATGGAACTTTCCTAAGTACGACTGATCCAGGTGGCCCTTACCCAAATGGCAAAATCAAACATACCTACAAGAATCCGGGGATCTACCCAATTATTTTGGTGCAGAGCTGGAACGGTAACTGGACTCACAATGGCACCACCCGAGCAATAACTGGCACGATCAAGACCACAGTTTTTGCCGTTGTTACCGTAGTTATTGCGCCCACTCGCTTTATGTTTTAGCCATGGGCAGAAATTAGCGTTTTAGTCATCCACAGCGCTTGGTGGATTCCAGAAATCAGTCGGTGAATTAATTTAGGTTCACAGGCATGACAACACTTACTTCTCCACACGACTTATTAGCTGCAATTCCATTTCTAATTGGCTATCACCCAAGTGATTCGCTGGTTTTAGTGGCCATCAAGGGTGACCTGGTTTCGATGGCTATGCGCGTTGATTATCCAAAAAATGAAAACACCGAGGCTTATGATTTATTGGCACATCACCTAAAGCTTGATGGGGCAGATGCTGCACTGATGTTGGCTTATGTACCAAGTGATAAGCCCGAGCTATACGAAACTGGCGCCGAAGTTCTGGGCTATATGGCTATTTCATTACTCAAGAACTCGATTGCAATTCGCGAATCAATTGAAGTAATTGGCAACCGCTGGCGTTCAGTTATCTGTGAGGACATCGCTTGCTGTCCACCCGAAGGTAAAGTGTTGCCAGACTTTGATAGCTCCAGAGTTGCCGCCGAGCAAGTGATGGCTGGGCGCACATTGCCCTTCATCGATGTCTCGAAATTAGCGGATTCAATTGCAGCACTACCCAATGTCGGGGTTGATTTTATTACTCAAGTTGAAAGTTATTTTGTGCACGAAGATGCACCAGATCTAAATGAGAAACAACGAGATGGCGCAACAGCAGTTGTTGATTTAGGCCAGCTATATGAATTTGGCCGAGGCAGTAGTGATCCCGATTTAGTGGCCCAAGTAATCGGTCGCTTATCTGATATTCAAGTTCGCGATTATGCACTCGGAATTCACAACGCTGAAACTATTGAGTCGTATTGGACAATGTGGAAAGAGTTATTGCGCATTGCACCAGTTGGTTATGTGGCACCGATCGCTTCGATCTTTGCTGCTGTTGCATATGAATCCGGTCAAGGCGCGTTGGCTCATAAGGCGCTCGATCGAGCTTTGATTGATAACCCCGGCTACTCATTGGCCCTGTTATTACGTCGGGTTTTCAGTGCAGGTTGGCCAGCTACTGCCTTTATCCAGATGCGTGAGCAATTACATCCAAAGGTGAAAACTGCGATTTTTGAGGGGAACTAGCCGCAAGTAAGGGGTTCGCAGCTGCGAGCGCCGCGAGTTACAATTTCCCCAGGTCACGAGTTCTAGGTACTAGCCCCGGCTTACTAGACGGCAACCCTCCACCGCGGCGGGGTGCTCCGGGTGACGACCTGGTTCTGGTCTTAACTGATTTAGAGCAAGTGCGTTAAGGATTATTAATGGCAACAACAGATAACGGTTCGGCCAAACACCGACACCTTGTAACGGGTGCTTGGCTCGAAGGTGATGATCCTGGTGATCGTAAGTTTATAAAAATCGGTGATTTAACTCTTGAGTCCGGTGTTGTTCTGCCCGACATCACAATTGCTTATCAAACTTGGGGCACAATTAACGAAGCCCGTGACAATGTGATTCTAGTAAACCATGCAATGACTGGTTGGTCTGATGTTCCTGGATGGTGGCCACAAATGGTTGGCCCTGGTTTACCGTTTGATACCAATAAATTTTTCGTAGTCTGCCCGAATGTAATTGGTGGCTGCCAAGGAAGCACTGGGCCATCTTCAATTGCACCCGATGGAAAACGTTGGGGTTCGCGCTTCCCATATCTAACAGTGCGCGACATGGTTGCCGCCGAAGTGAAATTCAGTGATGCCCTTGGAATTAAAAAATATAAATTAGCGGTTGGTCCATCTTTGGGTGGAATGCGTTCGCTGGAGTGGGCTGTGCAATTACCAGAACGCGTTGAAGCAATTTGCACAATTGGATCTAGCGCCGTTGCGACCGGCGATCAAATCGGAACTCATTCAATTCAAATTCGCGCGATTAAGAGCGATCAGTATTTCAATGGTGGTGATTATTACGAGCAAGAGCAAGGTCCATTTGAAGGTATGGGAATTGCTCGTCGTATCGCGCACCTGACTTATCGCACTGAATCTGAAATGGATGTGCGCTTTGGTCGCCAGATGCAAGGCGATGACACTGGTCGCTATGCCGTTGAGTCATACCTTGATCATCAAGCCAATAAATTGGCGCATCGCTTTGACCCAAATACCTACATAATCTTGACCGACGCCATGAGCTCGCACGATATTGGGCGAGAGCGTGGGGGCGTCGATAAGGCGCTTGCGACCATCAAGATTCCGGTAACAGTGGTCTCAATTGATTCAGATCGCCTTTTCACCCCGCGATTACAGGCCGAAATCGCCGAACTTACGCCTACGGCTCAACCTGTGGTTGAGATTTCTTCACCCTTTGGCCATGACGGCTTCTTGGTCGAAGTCGATGCGGTTGGCGATGTAATTCGAGGAATCCTAAACAAAGCCAACTGATTTAATAAATTAGTCACGAAAAGCGGCGAAATAGGGCTTTTGGATGTGCATTTACCCCTGTGGACAAATTATAATATAGCCATCGCCTTCGCGACCGAAAAGTTAAAAATCGGGCCCGCGAATCAAACAAAGGACTGCTGTGGCTGTATTTAGTGCGCTCAAAAACAAGGTGAAGAAAAAGATTGCACCTGTTGCCAAAGCAGCTCCTGCAAAAAAGGCCGTGGCTAAGAAAACAGTTGCAGCTAAGCCAGTTGCAAAGAAGGCTGCACCTGCGAAGAAAGCTGCACCAGTTAAAAA
>RFRA01000117.1 GCA_009924725.1 Actinomycetota bacterium | reverse complement strand
AATTGCCAGATACTGCTTGAGTAAAACTGCTACCCAAAAAATAGGAAGCGAGAAAAGAAGGAAAGCAACAAAGGTCATTGAATAGTCAAAACGTGAATACTGACGTAAGGCGGTCAGAACGCCAAGTGCAATTCCAAGTACGATTGCCAAAACTGTCGCAAATAAAACTAGTCGGATTGTGATCGGCATGGCTGCGGCAATCTCAGTTGAAACCGGAGCGCGCAGACGGGTAAGCCCAAAATCAATATTTCCGGAGAACGCACCAAAGATTCCGCGCAGCCAAATGAAATAACGCAATGGTGGCGGCACATCTAGCCGTAGAAATGTTTCTAATTCCTTGACTTCAGCTTGAATCTGGGGATCATCGCTAAAGCGAAGATCGCCAATTGGGTCTCCGGCTATTGCAGAGAGGTTATAAAGAATAAAGCTTGACCCAAATAGGATCACGAGAAGCACGGAAATGCGTCTTGCTATATAGGCAACCATTTTTTCCCACAACTTTCTCGCGGTTTATAACTGAATTAATTTCTTTTTCCTAATGGGTTATGGCCTTAGAGGGTTTTTCCCCCTAAGGCCATAACCACTATAGATTTGAAGCTATTGCCAGGAAATTAGTACTTCCACTCCCAGTAGTTCCATACAGTTGTTGGTGATAGACCACTCAATTTCACATTCTTGAGATCGCTATCGTAAGCCAACACTGCTGGGTGCTGATAAATCGGCAAGGTGTATGCATTTCCGAAGATAGTACGTTCAATCTTTGTGAAAGCACCTAGCTTTGATTGATCAGTCATTGGACGCGAGAAGACATCGTCTAGATTTGCATCTAGTGCATTGCCACCAAGTGATCCGTTGTAGTTATTCGATCCGTCTGAACGCCAGTTTGCTCGAATTGAACCTTGAGCTGTGCTGGTCGCTGCCCATCCAAAGAATGTCGCGTCATACTTTGAGTTGCGCAATTCTGGTGACCAGTTAACGACGATGTCATTTTGAACATCGAATCCGCACTTAGCAAGATTTGCCTTAAGCAATAGAGCTTGTGCAGCTCTACGTGGATTGTTTCCTGGTACTAAGAAATTAACCTTTAGCGGATTACGAAGTGCATCAGGATGATATTTCTTAACGAGAGAGATTGCACGAGCATTAAGTGATTCTTGGGTTCCAACATAATAAGCAGAACCGTTTGACTTAATCAGTGATGAATAAAGTGGATCAACGTGAGTTGGAATTGTTACTGATCTCAACACAGGGATATCTGGGTTAACTGGTGTAATCAGCTTTTCCACGATTTCTTGGCGAGGCACGCAAAGCAAGAATGCTCTACGTAGATCCGTTGCCTTTGCACCGTTACCAGCAAAAAGACCAGTGTAAGGAGTTCCGCCACTGTAGTAAGGACCGCTTCGGAGATCGACGTGCTCATATGTTCCGCCTTCTCCACCCAAGCTGGTAATGCCCTTGATCTTCTTCAAGGCAGCAAGACCATCAACGGTTTGCTGGCCAGCATAAATAGATAGTTCGCCATTTTCTAGAGCTTGAATTGCTGGGTTACCGTCAGCGATGAACTTCATTACGATATTTTCAATATCGCCGGTTACAGCTGGTCCTGAGTTGTATCGAGGATTTGCTTTGAAAGTAACTGAAGATCCCTTGATTGCACTCACAACGTTAAAGCCACCATTGCCAACCCATAGAAGTGGGTTAGTTGTTGCGGCATTTACATCAGGAGTGTTGTAACCAGTTGACCAAATCTTGCCAATTTCCTTGAGCAAGCTAGTTGACTTGGCTTTGTAAGCTGCATAGAAACGATCACGTGCTGCTTCGTTTGCTGCAACAGATTGCAAGCTAGTCTTTCCTTCAGCCATTAATACAAAAGCGTGAACTGGGTTAGGTGATAATCCACCGAGCCACCAGTCTGGGAACTTCTGCTTGTATCGAACTGTAACTGACATTCCATCAGGGCTAACAATTGGATCACCCGCGTTGAATAGAGCGTATGTGCTTGAAGAGTAGGCTGCATTGTTAAATGCCATTACATCTTTTGCATCCCAATCGCCAAGACCGGCAGCTTTTGCGTATTCACGGCTGGTTGAGACGTGAGTTAGAAGCAAATCGATTCCGGTAATTGGTGTGCCATCAGACCATAGACGTCCAGGCTTAACTGTGTATTGAACTTGGAAATCAGTTGCCTTGTTGACGACAACTTTGTATGTTCCAAATGTTGTGTTCTGAATCCAGTTACGCTTGTTATCGTAATATCCGAAACCTGAATTACGTAAATACCCAGCGGTCGAATTTGTCACCAAGTTAAAACCAACAACGCTAGAGTTAAAACCTGATAGCGGATTAGTTTCGTAGGTATAGACAGTGCCATTCTTTGCAGCCTGTGCTGGGGCTAATAATGAAACAGCTAGCCCCAACGATGCTGTAGTTGCGAGCGCAAATTTTACGCTTCGTGAAAGTTTCATTGAATCTCCTCTAGATCAATTTTCCGAAATTAGGTTGCCCTAAGCTCCGGTGAACGTGGAGAAATTGTGCCCAATAAATACTGAGCATGCAATAGATAAATACTGTCCCGATATAACAGATGCAATTGATTTGCAGCATTAAATTAAACCTGCTGCGCTAAAGCTGAATTAGCGAGCCTATTTACGTTAGCTATTTATAACAGAACGAAATATCACAAAATTGTTATTTTTCTTGGTGTTTTTATGCATGGATTTGCGGGTTACAAGGCGCTAGTCAATGCACTGGGTAGTCCAATTTCGATCAAAATGCCCAAATGCCTGGCATTGCAACTGCGTAAGATGGTGCTCATGTCGGCGGCCGAAATCCCTAATGATCCAAATTGGCCCCGTGCAACTTCACTATTGAAATCTGCTAAATCAGAATTAGCCCTAATCGGCGTGCCCGCTTCGGCTACCGCGTTATCGCATACATCGGCACACTTAACTCCAGCTGCAATTCGTGAAGCACTCGCTAAGTATTCAACTTTCGCAGGTTCATCCGATATTGAGTTAAGTTCTGCCGGGATCACGGACTTAGGCGATATTTTATCGCCTGATCATGCCGATGGCGAAGCACGTGTGGCTGCGGCCGTAGTTGGATTACTAGATACTCATAAAATATTGCTTGCTATCGGTGGCGATAATTCAATTACTTACTCTGTCGTAGCTGGTCTTTTTCCAGACTTAAGCAAAATTGGTTTGATTACATTTGATGCTCATCACGATCTTCGTGACGGAATATCAAATGGCTCACCAGTTTGGCGATTAATCGAAGCTGGTTTACCTGGCAAAAATATTGTGCAGATTGGCTTAAGCGACTTTGCTAATAGTGGTCCTTATGCAAAGCGGGCAAAAGAAGCAGGCATCACAACAATTCATCGCGCTGAACTACGTGAGCGCAAAATGAGTGAAGTAGTTGCTCAAGCACTTGAGATTGCTGGTGCTAATGGTCGTGAGATTTATGTTGATATCGATGTCGATGTTTGTGATCGCAGTGTTGCGCCTGCTTGCCCGGCATCCGTTCCGGGCGGATTAAGTGCTGATGAACTACGCCAAGCTGCCAACTTAGTTGCGCGTGATTCGCGAGTGCGCGCAATAGATATCACCGAGATAGACGCGGCAAGCGATGCACCAGATGGCCGCACAGTGCGATTGGCAGCGCT